>JAGUYV010000415.1 GCA_020061125.1 bacterium
CGCGTGCCTGTGGTTCCTCGGCCCCGCCCTGGCCTATGTCAACCTGTACCGCACGGACCTCCAGCATATGGCGCTGAACATGAACCTGTTCGGCGCAAGGGTCTCGATTCCACTGTGGACCACGAGGCTGGCGCTGCCCTTCACGCTCTGCCTGCTGGCGTCAAGGTTTGTTCTGGAATGCGTTGGCGAACTGCGCCGCGCCGCGGCCCGCGGCGGGGAGGAGGCCGGCTCGTGACTTACGGACTCATCGCCGCCGTTTTCCTGGTTCTGCTTCTGCTGCGCACGCCTCTGTTCATCGCCCTGGGCGCAGCGTCGGCCATGTGCTTTTCCCTCATCAAGCCGGAACCTTTCACCGGCCTCATGGCCCAGCAGATGTATTTCATCACCGAAAAAGGCGAACTGCTCGCCATCCCGTTTTTCGTGCTGGCCGCATCACTGATGACGCATGGCAAAAGCGCGAAGCGCGTCACGGAATTCGTTGGCGCGGCCGTGCGCTGGCTCCCCGGCGGCCTGGCCCTGGCCACCATTGTTTCGTGCGTGCTGTTCGCCGCCATGTGCGGCCTCACGCCCACGGCCGTGGTGGCGGTGGGCGCGCTCATGCTTCCCGGCCTGGTGGGCGCGGGATATCCCGAGCGCTTTTCCCTGGGCCTGGTCACATCGTCCGGCTCGCTGGGCATTCTGGTGCCGCCCAGCCTGGTGGTGCTGGTGTTTGTGGTGGTGGCCACATCATCGGTGCAGGGTTACAACCAGGCTGCGCAGGAAGTGGCCGTAATGCGCATGCAGGAGCAGGCGGAGCGCGCGGCTGAAACCGCCGCGGCGCGAGACGCGGAGCAGCAGGACCCGGCCGCGGAGTTCATGCCCGCCTGGGCCGCGGATGTGCATGAGGATCTGGAAACGCCAGAAGCCGCGCAGACCTCGAAAGAGCAGCAGCCCGCCGCACCGCAACCGCCGCGACCGGAACCCAAAACCGATGTCAACCTCAAAAATGCCTTTGTGGCGGGCGTCATGCCCGTGCTGCTGATTGCCACCCTTTTTTCCGCATACGCGGTGATTACAGGACTGCGCAGCGGCGCGCGCCGCGAGCGGTTTTCGCTGCCGGAACTGGCCCGGACCGCGCGCCGCGGCGTGCTCGCCCTGGTGCTTCCCGCTCTGGTCATCGCCGTGATCCTCACCGGACGAATGACCGTGATTCAGGCCGCGGCCCTGGCCGCCGTGTACGCTTTCATCCTCGAGGTTTTCCTGTACCGCGCCGTGCGGCTGCGCGATCTGCCCGCAGTGGTGCGCGAAGCGGGCGTCATGACCGGCATGATTCTCATCATCCTCGCCGTGACCATGGCCTTTAATTATTACCTCGCCAACGAGTTGATCATCATTGATCTCACGGACTGGATCCAGTCGCATTTTCATTCGCGTCTTGGGTTCCTCATCGCCGTGAACATTCTGCTTCTGTTCCTGGGCTGTCTCATGGACATCCTGTCGGCCGTGTTCGTCACCGTGCCCCTGCTGCTTCCGGCCGCGCTGCAGCTTGGCATAGACCCCATCCATTTCGGCGTGATCTTTCTCATCAATTTCGAAATCGGGTATCTGACCCCGCCCATCGGCGTGAATCTGTTCACCGCAGGCGCTGTTTTCAAGAAGGATCTGGTAGAGGTGTCGCGTTCGGTGCTGCCGTTCCTGGGCCTGTTGCTGGCGGCTCTGGCCCTGGTCACATATTTCCCCGGCATCAGCCTGTGGCTGGTGCGCGCATTGGGCGGCTGATCCGCAACCCGCTTTTTTTTCAAAGAACCGGCTCTATACTAAACCCATAATCAGCCGCGCCCTCGGACGCGGGCAAGTGGTCAGGCCATGGATTCAAACGCACCAGACACCAATGCGCGCAGACTCGAAATGCTGTTGCGCGGCATCCCGGAACTTGCTGCATGCAAAACCGGACAGGATCTCCTCATCCAGACAGCGCGCACGGCGGCGCTTGCGCTCGAATGCACATGCGCGCTGTTTCTGCCCGGCGGCAGCCGGCGCATGCAACTTGCCGCGGAATGGGCGCGCGACGGCCAAAAGGTCCAGGCTGGCGCTGAATGGCCCGACATGGATGCGGGCCTCTGCGCAGAAGCATGGAGCGTGCGCTCCCCGGTATTTACCCAAAACCCCGAGCCGCTCGTCCTCGCACCCGTATTTTACGGCGATGCGCCCGCAGCCATACTGCGCATGACAGGCGCGCTTTTGAACCGCGAATGCCTGCCTATGATTGATCACCTTGCCGGAATTGCGGGAGCCATGATGCCGCTCGTTTCAGATTCAGAACGCGCAGCCCGCAAAGCTGATGGAGATTTTGTCCACGATCTCAACAATCTGCTTGCGATCATCATCGGCAACGCACAAATTGCGCTGTCAGGCCTTGGGGATCACGAGAACAGCGAAGAAGTACAGGAAATACTGGAGGCGGCCCGCCGCGCGCGCGACTTGAGCGACATGCTGCGAACCGCCCGGGGCAGCGCACCGGAACACGCGCGGCAAGAACCGCCCCATCCATCCGGCCCGGCCGCGGCATCGGACTGCGGCGGAACCGTACTCATCGTGGACGACGAACCCGCCCTGTTGCGCATGGCGGAAAAAATGCTCACACGCGAGGGATACTCTGTTGTCTGCGCGCCGGACGGAGCGCGCGCGCTCGAGATTTTCCGCGAGCGGCAGGCGCAAATTCACGCCGTGGTTCTGGACATGATCATGCCGGGCATGGATGGAGCCGAGGTTTTCAACGCACTCAAAGCCGAGAATCCTGGCGTGCGCGTGATTCTAGCATCGGGCTTCAGCCTCGAGGGGCGCGTGTCCGAGCTCCTGGCCAGCGGCGCGCGCGGCTTCGTTCAAAAACCCTTCAGCGCCGCCGAACTGTGCCGGATTCTGGACGAAACCCTGAATTCCCGGACTTAAATCTTTTCTTCAGACTTTTGATCAATTCTTGAAATGTAATATAATTAGGGGCTGATTACGGATCTGCAAAGGAGCCAGCCGTGAGAGTTCGCATTCTACCGGTGCTGTTCGCAATATGCTTTCTGGCGCTGCCGGCCCTGGCGGGCGTGGAAGACGCCGTGATTCTGAACAACGACGGGGTGGACCTGTACACGCGCGGCTTTTACACCGCGGCCATTGACAGGTTTCAGGCCGCCCTCACCTACGACGCAAACAACCCGCAGATTTACACCAACATGGGCTATGCGTACATGGCGTCCAACATGCCCGAGTACGCCGTGGAATCCTTCCGCAAGGCGCTTGCCATTGACCCCACGAATCTCGATGTGCACAACAACCTCGCCATCAGCCTCTACACCCTGGGCAAGCGGGATCAGGCCATTGAGGAATGGGAGTTCGTGCTGCGCACCGATCCCAATTTCGAAGCCGCGAAACGCAACCTGGAACTGGCTTATGCGGGCAAGCGCCTGGCCCCGGCCGGAGAAGAAATTTATTACACCGGCTCCCACGGCGAGCCTTTTGTGAACTACGACGAGCTGGCCGATATGTTCGACCGCGGCAAGCTGGCCTACAAACGCGGCAACTTCGGCGAAGCCATCGAATTGTTAAGCAATGTGCTCGAAGTCAAACCCACAAGCAAATTCAGCCACTTCTATCTGGGCCTGGCGTACGCGCGCATGGGCAAGAGCGACCAGGCCATGACGCATCTGCGCGAGTACCTGGTGCGGGAGACCACCCCGCCGGAAAGCTCCTCCGCTTACGACCACGCGGAAAAGGTTTTCCAGAACCTGCGCAAGGGCTATACCTATGTGGACATGCTGGAGTTCGACGACACGGCCGCCAGTTATTATGACCAGGGCAAGAACGCATACGAGAAAGGAGACTATTTCAGGGCCATCCATTTCCTGCGCCGCGCCGTGGATCTTGCGCCCGGCTCGTTTTCGTCCAACTACCTGCTGGGCCTGGGATACCGCCATGTGGGGGACCGCGAGCGCGCCGTGTACCACTTGAGCCGCGCCCTGTATTCCGTGGAAGCGGAAAAATACAGCGACAATACCCTAAAGAAAGTCGAAGACCTGCTCAACTCATTGAGCCAGGGCGGCGACTAAAACAGGAACACCCGATTCCCTCGATAGCCCGTTCACCCGCTGCCGCGCCCGGGCCGGTGCGGTTTCCGGTGTGCGGATTCATTCAGTTTCAATGGATGACAATCATCTTCATTATTCCGCAACCAGCGGAATGGCGATGTGGTCGAGGACTGTCGCGCCGCCCTTGCCGTGCGGCTCTTTGGCAAGGACGACATGAAGGATTTGGTCAGGCGGATTCGAGGGCAAGAGCGCTTTGCAGGATTTGTCAGGAGCGATGAGGGACAGGTTAAATTCCACAATGCGCTTGTCCGCGCTGGACGGAGCGCCGCCCCGCAGTCTGGCGGCCGCGAACCGGATTTGCGGCACGCCCGCACCCGGACCCGTTGCGGGCCGCACTATCAGCGAACCCAAGTCCGCGCCCTCGCCGGAAACCCACGCGCACGATTCCCGGCCGCTGCGCCCGGCCAGTCCCGCGCCGATCAGCAACTCGTCCTCATCCCCGGCCTGGAACGCCAGAAGCCGCAATCGCAGACCGGCTCGCAGGATGTCTGTTCCCTCCTGCCGCGGCGCGCTTTTCCCGGCAGGACGCAATGCGATCCCGTAACGCCGGAATGCGTTCAGTTCCTTTTCGCTGGCGGGCAGCCACAGCGCCCACTCCCCGCCCGGCGCCGGGCCTTGCAGGAAACAGTTGCGCCTGCAGGAGCCGGGGCCTCCATCCCCAGCCCAGTAAAGCTCGGGCAGAATCTGAATGGTGGGTTTGGGCGAACGGCGGTGCGCCGCGGGTGCGCTTTTCCAGTCCTTGCGCATGACCGCAAACAACTGAACCGGGGCCGCGGCCGTGATTTTCAGCCTATCCAGAAACGCGCGCCAGGGCAGCCGGGCGTTAATGAGGCACTCGGGTCCGCGCCCGCATCCCGGGTTGAACGCGCCGGACGGATCGTGATACCACACACCTTTTTCATCGTATCCCGTAACCACGATCCAGTGCAGGCGCGCCACGCTCATGAGCATGACCGGCCAGCCGCCGGAGATATACCGCTTGATCCGAGAGACGAGTTGTGATTCCTGCCGTGTTAGAAAAAAAGCGTGAGAATGCGCGGCAAGCCCTGCCGCGGTGTAGCGCGCGCGCACGAATTGCGCATGGTGCTGCGCTGCCGTTGCGCCGGACCGGTGGCAGGTGAGCAAATCCAGCGCCCCGCGGCACGGTTCGCTCACCTTGCCTTCGCCCGCGGCGATCTCCCAGAGTTCCGCATCCGCGCCCGCATACTTCAACGCCATGGCCAGAGATGCGGGGCCGCACCAGTTCCGCGCGCCCTGCATGTAATACGGAACTTGCAGGCGTTCGCTCCGCGGCAATTCCGAGCACGCCGCGTCCACGCACACACCCAGCGCCAGGCAGACTATGAAAAGGGGAAATACAGACCGGAAAATTGCGCGCCGGATATTAAGCATGGGTTGGGCCCGCGGATTACTGTTGCGGGGACATGGGCGGCAGATTCTTCTTGAGCGCTTCGGCCCACCGGGCGCCGACTTCGGGCACGGCGGCCTGATTGATCTGCACGGTCATTTCCGTGCGGTATTTGCTGATGATGTCCAGGAACTGCGCGCGGCGTCTGTCTGTAAGCAGGCGAGAGCGGATCTGCTCCTTGAGTTCATCGGTGAAAGGCATGTAATCGTCTTTGGGATCGGACGCGGCCGTGACCAGAAAAATGTGCCACCCGAACTGGGTCTGCACAGGTTCCGACATCTTGCCCACGGGCGTGCCGAACACGGCTTTCTCGGCCTCGGGCACGAACTGGCCCTTGCTCACGCGGCCCAAAACCCCGCCCTTGTCCTTGCTGCCGGGATCGAGCGAGTGCTTTCCGGCCAGTTCCGCGAACTTGTCCGGACTTTTCTTGAGTTCCGCGTAAATCTTGTCTATCTCTTCCCTGGAGGCCACAAGGATGTGGCTTGATTCCCGCCATCCGGTGTACAGGGCCGTTTCCTTGTTGGTGTCGTACCATGATTTGATCTCGTCATCGGAAACAGCGAGCTTGTCGAGTTCGGGGTTCACAAATTTTTCGAAGTACAGGGTTGCGAGCAGGCTGTCTTTTTTCACCCTGATGATTCTCTGGAAGTCCGGATCTTGATCGAGTTTCTGTTCGCGGGTCAGATGGGCCAGGGCCGCAACCTCGATCCAGCGCGACAAAAAGGTGCGCTGCCAGTCGGGCTGGGCCATGAGCTGGGACTTGAATCCGTCGCCCATCTCCTGTGTCCAGGCCAGATCAAGTTCGCGCAGGGTAATTTTGACGCCAGGTTTGCCCAGTGTTGCGGCCACGGTGGCGGGGTCCGGCTTTTTCGCGTCCGCCGGGGTTTCATCGGGAACCCCGGACTGCCGTTTCATTTCCCGGAGCCATTCCGCGGCAATCATGGGCACGGCATCGTCATTAATCTTGACATCGAGTTTATCGAGTTGAGCCGTGATGGCGGCCAGAGCCGCGGCCTGCTGCTTTTCAGCGCTCACCAGCGGGCGGATCTCGTTCTTGAGCGCTTCGTCCAGGGGTTTGTAATCCTCATCGGGTTTGGACGCCGCGGACGCAAGAACCAGATGCCAGCCGAACCGGCTCTGCGCGGGCGCGCTGACTTTGCCGGCCACGGCTTGAAGATAGACGGGCAGGATTTCCGGGGGGAACCGGTCATCCCCGGCCGTTATGCGCCCCAGCGCGCCGCCTTTGTCTTTGGTGTCTTCATCCAGGGAATGCTGTTTGGCCGCGGCCGCGAATCCGTCCGGCTTTTTCGAAAGCTCCGCGTACAGCTTGTCGGCCAGGGCTTTGTCCGCCACGATAATGTGCGAAACCTCGCGCCACCCGCTGAAATAGCGGGCCTGTTTGTTCTTTTCATAAAAACTTTTGATCTCGTCTTCGGAAACCTGAATTTTCGCCAGTTCGGGAGCGATAATCTTTTCGAAATACAGGCCTGCATTGAGGCTGGCCTCGCGGATGCTCCATGTGAGTTTGAAGTCTTCGGATTCCTGAATTTTGTTGAGACGGCCTTTCTCCGCAAGAACCGCCACCTGCACCCAGTTTTCCACAAAGCGCATCTGCCAGTCCGGCTGCGAAACATACTGGTATTTGGTCTGATCGGGAATTTCCGAACGCCAGGCGGAATCCAGATCATCCACGGTGTAGGCCGCGCTTTTGCCGGCTGTGAAAACCTGGGTCGAGCCTTCGGCCATCACAGGCCCAGACAGCGCAGCGCAGATCATCGCCGCAATGAGAAATGCAAGCAGTGATATGTGTTTGTTCGCCAAGGGTCGTGTCTCTCCTTTGTTCCGGGGCTTGTCCGGCCCCTGTCTACAAAATTAAAGCATACTATCAGATGAAAGGGCTTGCAACAAGCACGCTCTGCAGCGGGCGCGGCGAAAGCCATGTTCTTTTTGTCAATGCCTAAACTTGCTGCATATTATGTCCATAGCCGGCTGTTTCTTACGCGTTAGCCCAATTCGCATCCCGGTGGTGCATTACCCCGGCAGCATATTTTTTTTAAGTCTTTGCGCACAAGACATGAAATTGCGATAAAATTGAGCATGACATGATTGTACACATTGCTGTCTCTTTGTTATTGGAGGCATGAAATGCGTACACTGGATAACAATGTGTATTACGACAAACGCATGATGAAGAAAAAAATTATTTTCGCTTCAGACGCCCGCACAGGGAACCCGGAGCGGCTGCGTGCAGCACGCGCGCTCCTGGCCGCATGCGTGGCGATTATTGTCATATCCATTCTTCTGTTTCTGGCCGCGCCTCTTCTGACCCATGAAAAACTCATCACCATGACCATGGACGGCCGCATCTCCATTACCGATCATGCGGAGAAGTATTCCCGGGTTCTGGAATAAGCCGTTTCATAATTCTCCATAGCTGGTACAATATTTTTATGTTCGGCAACACGGCAAATGCATGCCTGCGCGCCGCGGCCGCATTTTTCATGGCCCTGTTGGTTTGCGCATGCGCGGCGGCCCAAGACGCGATTGAGGTTCCCGGCCCGCGCCTGGATGCGGTGCGCGATCTCGCCCCCGTGGCGGGCATGACCTCGGCCGCGCTTCTGGCCCTGGAAAAGAACGGGGGCAATTATCCCAACGCGGTTGATCTGCGGTTCGACATCGGCGGCGGCTCGACCCTGCGCCTGTACCGCCAGCACGCGCTGCGCAAAACCCTGTACCAGGGCACATCCCTGACGCGCAGTCTGGACGGGGGCCGCTCGATTCTCTGGGAAGTTGCCACATTTGAAACCACACCCCTGCTGCACGGCTCCTTCGGCCTCAAGCGCAGTCTGCGCACGCCGCGCCGGCAAACGGTCGCGGCCGTGGTTCACATGCCTGCCCTGGGCGCGGGGCTTCCCATCGAGGAACAAAGCAAATACCTGTTTCTGTGGACACGCGAAACCTGGAGCCGGGAGCATGTATTCATCAACGGCGGCGGGTTGCTCGGCCGATGGAACTGGCGCCGCGGCGCAGCCCTGGCCTTTGTGGGCGAATCCCCGGTTGCGGACGGGTTGAGCGGTCTGTCGCAAACCTATGATGCGCGCGTGGAAATGCCCCTGGGCGATTTCAGGCCGTTCATCTCATATTCGCACACCGTGAATGTGGCGCACCTCGGGGGCATGCTTCCGGACGCCGAATATCTGAACGCGGGCGATTGGTGGGAAATGCTGATCATGGACCGGAGCGCGGGCGCGGGATTCTCCGTGACCCTGCCCGGCGGCGCGGCCCTGCGGTATGGGCTGGACACGGACCGGCACTTCCGCGCCATGCGCGAGACCGTTTCCTTCAGCCGCAGCCTGGCGCACGATCTGGAGCTTGCGGCGGCGTGGACCCGTGACCG
>JAGUYV010000027.1 GCA_020061125.1 bacterium
ACCGTTGAAGCCGCGCCCGGCGTGTCGCTCACCCTTGCCCAGGGCTGGCAGGTGCAGGGCCAGCCCGCGGCCATCAAGTCCTACCCCGGCTTTGCGGACATGGAGCGCAGCATCAAGCTCGTGGCGCTGCGCGGCTCGCAGGTGCTGTTCGCCATGGCGCAGCCCTCGCACGGCCGCAGCCTCATGCAGGTGGCCCAGGCTTACGAGCAGCTTGTGGAGGAAAAAACCGCCGGCACGGACGCTGCCGTTTACCGCCGCAACTTTGCGCTCCTGCCCTGTGAAAAATGCCGCCGCAAGAACCGCCTGGCGCATGTCACCGCCGCCGTGGGCCGCGGCCGCGACCTGGGCGCCACCGCCCACTTCCAGGAACGCCGCGTGAACCATGTCACCCTCTCGTTCGTGGACGGACCCTGGCTCGTCACCCTGGTTTACTTCGAGCCGGGAACCGCAGCCGAACTGCCCGCGGACGCCGCAGCGATCATTGACTCATTGATCCTCAAGGGCTTCGAGGACCCGCGCGACACGGTGTTCAAGGAAGTCATCAAATATGTGCCCGCGGGCACGGCCCCGGCCTGCGCCGCCAAAATGTCCGAACTCGCAGCGCTCACCGCAAAAGAGTTTCAGAGCGTGGATGTCCCCGCCCTGTTCAACAGCAAGAAAATGCCGGACTGGATGAAGGATATGTACGCCGCCCCGGCCTGCGAGTGCTACAAATTCAAGCACGCCTGCGACAGGGTCAAGAAGTAGAGAATTCGAGGTTTAAGATTAATATGTACTGCAAGCGAATTCGATAGATGTGCGTTGCTTGTATTTCATAGACAATAACTTGCTGTCTAAATCTTATTTCCTAATGCCTTATCGTAGGTATCAAACATTTTCTTAACATATTGCTTGCGGGCTGTAGGCGTCCGAAAAACAAATCCGGTTTTGTTAACATACTCCTCAAATTTCTCTTTTGATTTTGATTCTAATACTAATATCAGACACAGTATATTAATAATTGCAATGGGTGTTGTATAATAAGCTTTGATTTTATCTATTTTGTCTTCATAAAAACAATTTATAAAAGCAGTCATTATTGTCTCTTTATCTTTTAGTTTAGCTTTCAACTGACCTATTGAAAATATGTTGCAATATTGAAGTCTTTTGAACACCCATTCGTTATAGAACGCCTCATTGGTAATGTATTTCACACCACGGCTTAATATTTCTTTTCTCAGTTTGATGGCTAATTCATCATTATCAACAAATTGCAGCAGAGATGCTTTATCAATCGAGACATCATTTGGCGAATCTTTAATTTTCTTTGCCACATTTATCTCATACTTTTTGAGTTGATTTCTTATTTTAGCAAATTCGATGTCAGCTATCTCTAAAAGGCCGGATAGTCTGGAAAAATTCCTTCTGATTTCTTTTGGAATTGCATTTTGACTCTTATACCCAAGATCGTGCTCTATCTCTGCCCAAGAATGCTGTAAAATGGATCTTATTTGTATCTCGGCTTTAAGATCCTTATATCTCTTATTCTCTGGTAGTCTGATTCGAGATTTTTTCAAGCTGACAATATAGTGAACAGACATGTACCCGAATCTATCAGGCTCTAAGGACGCTCTCTTATCCACAGAGTTATCGGTATCAATCAGAAACTCTTTTTCAATCAACTTTGCTACAATATCAACCTCATCTTCATACAAAGTAATAATTCTAATTCCAACAATGTCCGTGATATCATCTAATTTAGAATATTTATCGTCACACTTTTTTACTTTGCTTAGCAAGCTCTCCTCTGATTTTAGTCTAGATGTAATAGAATGAACTTTAACATCAGAATCTTTTAGTAATTTTTCAATTAATACTTTAAGCTCATTCAAATAATCAGAATACAGACTATGTTTGACCTTGAACTGATCGGATATTTCGCCCATAAATCACCTCAAAATAAAATAACCAAGATGAAAGAAGTGAAGGTATGAAAACATGAGTACAAGGTTATTGTTATAAATTCTATTAGCAGTCAGCCATTTGGGCATATAGATACCTAAACAAGAGCAATAGTAATTTAAAAATGCAGATACTCGAAGATGCACAATGCGAACCATATACACATCTATTGCCTTTCGGATACTATTATACAGCACTTTCAATAAATTGGATTCTGTTGCGAAAAATATTTAGCATTGGTGTAGAGAGACGGTGTCGTTTCGAAAATAAGCGCGACCACACGCCCCTTAACGGTAGTTTCCTGCCCGGCTGCCGCCCGGCGGCGCGGCTTTGCGCGAAAACAAAAGCCCCGGCCGCTGGGACCGGGGTTGCGTGTGCAAAAGGAAGTTAAGTTTTGGGCGCCCGTCAGCAGGAGACGTAACAGGTAACGGGCAGTCCGAATTTCTGCCGAACGCTCACCTCCCTCAAGCCTTTTTGATTGCCACTAATATAACCATTGTCCCGGTTTCAGACAGTTTTGTATGTGACCATGGTCACAAATGGCAAGTGATCAGAATCACATGGCTGTTTGCCGGCTCCCGGCTTCCGGCCACCGGCATCTGGAAAAACATTAAAGATCAGGATACAGGGGAAAGTGGGCCTGTTGAAAAACTCGGTAAGCTGCGCCCAAAGCGCGAACGCAGTAAAAACAGGGACTGGGAACGCGGCGTTTTTCCGCGTGCCTGTACCTGTTTTTTACGGCCGCCGGGCTTTTTCAACAGCCCAAAGTACAAGATCTTTGAAAGCCGCTGGGGTTGAGATTGGCGCAAGACGAGAAGGCGTTCGAATCTCAAAAGCCATCTATTGTCCTTTATAATACTCAATAGTAATTTATAATTGGTGATAAATGCGAAATAATGCAAAATTTGCCATTGTTGGTAAAAATGTTAAAAAGTGGAAAAAACTTTTGAATAGCAGTTGACAACAACCCCATGGAAGGTGGTATACTTGCATATAGTTGCGAGGGCAACTTGCGTTTTTTGACTTTGCAGAAACGTAAACCGGCGCCCTTACGCGTAGGTTTAGTTTTTCTGTCCCAAAACTGTCACCAGGGGAACATCCTCCTCGGTCGTTCCCCCCTTTTTTTGCCCAAAAACGATTGCCGAAAATATGCCGCATGCAAAGCCGCCATGAACTTTGGGGATCGGCTTTACATTGCCGCTTGTGGTGGTATAATTGGATGGAGCTTGTGGCGGTCAGATATGGTTGACCATAGGCAAAGAGTCTGAAAAGGGTCTTTTTTATGCAAAAAGCAACGGCAACCGACCTTGAAATTGCAGATTTGAAGGAAAAGGCGAGGCAGATCCGGATCAGCATTGTGAAGATGCTGGCCGAAGCGGGCAGCGGGCATCCGGGCGGGTCGCTTTCGGCCGCGGACATCATGTCCGTGCTGTACTTCCGGGTGATGAACCACGACCCCGGCAACCCGCTCAAGCCGGACCGCGACCGGTTCGTGTTGAGCAAGGGCCATGCCGCGCCCGTGCTGTACGCAACCCTGGCCGAGGCCGGGTATTTCCCCAAGAGCGAGCTGCTGTCCCTGCGCAAGCTGGGCAGCTTTCTGCGCGGGCATCCGCTCACGGACCTGGAGCATGGCATCGAGGCCACCACCGGATCCCTGGGGCAGGGCCTGTCCTTTGCCGTGGGCGCGGCCCTGGGCCTCAAGCTGGACCGCAGCGCGGCGCGCGTGTTCTGCCTCATGGGCGACGGCGAGATTCAGTCCGGCCAGATCTGGGAAGCGGCCATGAGCGCCGCGCACTACAAGGCGGACAATCTCATCGGCATACTGGATCGCAACCGGCTGCAGATTGACGGCGATACGGAAAAGGTCATGGCGCTGGATCCCGTGGCGGACAAGTGGACCGCTTTCGGGTGGCATGTGGTGGAAGCGGACGGGCACGACACAAAGGCGCTGTGCGCGGCGTTCGATGCGCCGCCGGTTCCGGGCAAGCCCACGCTGATTCTGGCGGACACGGTCAAGGGCAAGGGCGTTTCGTTCATGGAAGGCAAGGCCAGCTTCCACGGGGTGGCGCCTTCGCGCGATGAAGAAACACAGGCCATGGCCGAACTGGGAGGTGATGCCTGATGGCGGACAAACAGGCGACCCGCGACGCGTACGGCATCGCCCTGCAGCGGATCGGAAACCAGAGGGACGACATCGTGGTGCTGGATGCGGATCTGTCCGGCTCCACTCGAAGCAAGAAGTTCGGGGCCGAGCACCCGGACAAATTTTTCAATGCGGGCATCGCCGAACAGAACATGATCGGCCTGGCCGCGGGCTTCGCATCCACGGGCAAGACCGTGTTCGCGAGCACCTTTTCCATGTTCATCACGGGCCGGGTGTACGACCAGATCCGGCAGAACCTGGCGCGGCCGCGCGCCAAAGTGCGCGTCGTGGGCAGCCACGGCGGCATCACTGTGGGCGAGGACGGCCCGTCGCACCAGGCGTGCGAGGATGTGGGCCTCATGCGCCTGCTGCCCAACATGCAGGTGTGGGTTCCCGCGGACGGGCCGGAGACCGAGCGCATGGTCGAGGCCAGCCTGGACATTGACGGGCCGGTCTTCATCCGCACGGGCCGCGCCAAGTGCGCCATCATCCACGACGAAAACTACAAATTCATTCCCGGCAAAGGGGAAATCGTGCGTGACGGAGCGGACCTCACATTTATCGCCATGGGCATCATGGTGGGCGCGTGCCTGGAGGCCGCGGAAACCCTGGCCGCCGAGGGCGTGAATGCGCGCGTGGTGAACATGGCGTCGGTCAAACCCATGGATGCCGATCTTGTGGTTCGTTGCGCAAAAGAGACGGGCCGCATCATCACGGCCGAGGAGCACTCGATCGTGGGCGGCCTGGGCGGCGCGGTCGCGGAAATCTGCGGCGAACAATGCCCGGTTCCGGTCATGCGGCTCGGCATGCGCGACGAGTTCGGCAGAACCGGCCCGGCCGGCGAGCTGCTCGAATATTTCCACCTAACCGCTGCGGACATGGCGCAGGCCGCACGCGGCTTCTTGAAATAAAAGGAACGACATCAGACATAAACGGAGCAAGAGCCATGAAATTCTTTGTTGACACCGCAAATGTGAAAGCCATCAAGGAGATTGACGAACTGGGGCTGTGCGACGGCGTGACCACGAATCCGTCCCTGGCCGCCAAAGAGGGCAAGGGGTTCAAGCAGAATGTGCAGGAAATCTGCGCGGCGGTTCCGGGCGTGCCGGTGAGCGCCGAGGTCGTGGCCCTGGACGCGGAAGGCATGATCAAGGAAGCGCGTGAGGTCAGCTCCTGGGCGGCCAATGTGGTGGTGAAAGTGCCCATGATTCCCGAGGGCGTCAAGGCCATGCGCGTGATGCACGCCGAGGGCATCAAGACCAACTGCACGCTGATCTTCTCGGCGGTGCAGGCCCTGCTCGCGTGCAAGGCCGGGGCCACCTACATCAGCCCGTTCATCGGCCGCCTCGACGATCTGGGCGTTCTGGGCATGGAGCTGATCGAGGAATGCCGCACCATCATAGACAACTATGGGTTCGAGTCCGAGATCATCACCGCGAGCGTACGCCACCCGCTGCATGTGGCCCAGGCCGCGCTCGTGGGCGCGGACATCGCCACCATCCCCCCGGGCGCAATCAAGAAGCTGTTCAGCCACCCGCTCACGGACAGGGGCATGGACGCCTTCATGAAGGACTGGGAAAAAGCGGGACTGAAGATATTCGAATGATCCATCCGGGGCCGCGCGCGGCCCCGCATACGCAAGGAGAGCGGCACATGTGAAGGACCTCACGGTTTTCGACTGCGACGGCGTGATCTATCGCGGCAAAACACCCCTGCCTTACGCCGCGGAGACCTTCGAGACCCTCCGCAAACACAGCATCCCCTACAGATTCATCACCAACAACTCGTCGCAGAGCCGGGCGCAGTTCGCGCACAGCCTGCGCGGCATGGGCATCGCCGCGCGCGTGGAGAACATCTACGCCACGGCCTACGCCACGCGCCGCTGGCTGGACGCGCACGCACGGCCCGGCGCGCGTATTTACATCGTGGGTGAGGCCGGGCTGCGCCGCGAGCTGCGCGGCTACACTCTGGTGAACGAATCCGAAGCCCGCACCGCGGATTTCGTGGTGGCGGGCATTGACCGGCGGTTCACCTACAAAAAGCTGTCCGCGGCCGTGAGCGCGATTTTCGCAGGCGCAACCTTCATCGCCACGAACAAGGACGCCACCTTCCCCGTGGAAGACGGCGTGCTGCTGCCCGGCGGCGGCACCATGGTGGCGGCCATCGAGCGCGCCACGGGGCCTGCGCCCGTGGAAATCGGAAAGCCCCAGCCCCTGATGCTCGAGCAGATGATCGCCGAGGCCGGGGTTGCTCCAAAGAGAACCCTGCTCGTGGGCGACCGCGCGGATACGGACATCGCGTCGGGCCGCGCCGCGGGCATGAAAACCTGCCTGGTGCTCACCGGCGTGACCC
>JAGUYV010000353.1 GCA_020061125.1 bacterium
CCTGGCCGGAGGCGAAAAAGCCGCTGTGCCGCGATAAAAACAGGCAAATGCCCGTCTGATCAGAGTCTATGAAGCGCGCGCCCTGCTTTCAAGGCAAACTCGGGGCGGGGCAAGTGTTAAATGAAGAAAGGAATGTTTTCGTCCTGCGCGAGGTCCAGAGTCTGTGCGTCGAAGGAATTGAACTGCGGGTCCATAATCTGGGTGACTTTGAGAGCGGGCCGGAAGCGGTTGGCGATGCTCGTTATGGACGCCTGCATCACCGGTTTGCCGCCCTTGCCCTCGAACACATCCACGATTTCACCCTGTTCGAACGGCCGCAGGATGCTAAGGAAAGCGCGAACGATTTCGCCGGGGAACTGGCGGCCGGCCGCGCGCGCCAGGAAGCGGATCACCTTGCTGCGCACGAATTTCGAGCAGTATTCGTCATAGAGGTCGCACACGGCCAGGATCTGCGCGAACAGGTGCGGGTCGTTTTTGCCTTTGGGATATCCCTTGCCGTCCATGCGCTCGTGGTGGGTCTTGATGATGGAGCGCACCAGGATGCGCTCGTCGTACAGCACGGCGAGCCGGTTCTTGAGGATTTCGTTGGACTGGTCCATGTGGGTTTTGAGCCGGTCGGAGATCTGGCCTTCGCGGGAGATGAGGATCTCGCGTTCTTCCAGCAGGCCGAGGTCGTGGAACAGCGCGGCGAAGAATCCGCTCATGACCAGGCTCAAGTCGCTCTTTTTATTGACGGCCGCGGCGTCGTCCACGCGGTCAATGCCGTAAATGTCGTAGTAGGTGACGATGTCCTTGGGAAGCGTGCCGTAGGGGCCGATGATTGTGCGCAGTTCGCTTTTGTTGCGCGTGCGCCACACCTCGATGCTGCCGGCCGCGGACTCGTTTTTGCGGTTGAGCGCGGCGAAGGTTCCCATCCACAGCACGGTGGTGTTCACCAGGTGGTCGTAGTAAGTGGTGAAGGGGCGCAGGTCGTCGGGGCCGATGAGCGCTTCCTGGATGTTTTCGTAGTTGAACACCGTGTTGAGCATCTCGTTGCCTGTGGTGGCGAGGCCCTGCACTTCGGCTTTGTACGAGGGTTTTTCCGTTGTGAAAATGGCCATGAGATAGCGGTGGAGCTGATCGGCGAAATAGTGGATGGTCTTGCCGGCGTCTTCGAGATTTTCGAGGGCTTCAAGGTTGCGGGTCACGCGGATGACGGTGTCGCGGCTCAAGTTCCAGGACTCGTACATAAAAGCCACGGCCTTGGCTGTGAGCACGCTGCGCGGGTCAATGAGCTTGCGCTTGGTGCGCGGGTCCCGGATCTGGTCCACGGCGTAGAACGGGCGGCCGTCCCGCTCGCGTTCGAGCAGGGATTGCAGATCGGAAAGCGTGTATTCCTCGATCACCGGAGTGGCGGCCGAGCCGTTTTGCGCCTGGTCTTGTGTCATGCGGAAGAAGAACGCTCCCTGCGCGAAATCAGCGGGCCGCGCCCGCCGCAGTTCTTTGAAAATGATAACCGAGCGAGGAATGGCAGTCAATGAATGGCAGGCGAAGCCGCTGGCGTCGCGCGGCCCAGCGGGCGTTTCCCCGGCCGGCCAATCCGCTTTCCGAGAGCGGGGAATCTGATGGAAATCAATTATTGACGCGCGCGGGGCGCGTTCCTATAATTTACCAGCACGGCCAGGTAGCTCAGTTGGTCAGAGCACACGGTTCATACCCGTGGCGTCGCGAGTTCGACTCTCGCCCTGGCCATATCCCACAATCCGCGGCAAGTGTTTTTGCCGGATTATTCGTCTTTGAAGTCTGATGGCTTGATCTGGCTCAACCACATGCGGAACCGGTTGCGCTCATCATTGGCGTCCCCCGGAGAGATGAGTTCGCGGCGGGTGTTGTCCGCTTCGGTGCGGGGCGCGAAGATCACGAACACCACGGCTTTTTCATCCTCGATTTCGGCCCAGCCGTGAATGGGCAGATTGTCGCCGAGCATGGCGAAGAATTCCTCGGGCGGATCTTCAACGAGTTCGGCGATCTGCTCGGCTTCCCGGTACAGGGTCTTGGCGTGCGCCAGCTCGCCGTTGTCGGAGACATAGAAAACGATTTTGAATGTTTTCCTCACAACGCGCTCCCGCCCGGGGTTATTTCATGGACATGCGGCCCGGATCGTCGAAAATGGATTTGAGCACGGCCACGGTGTCGCCCATTTCCCCGCTGATGAATTCGCAGACCACGCCGTTTTTGTTGATGATGAACATGGTGGGCACGGCGTCCACGGAATACGCCTGCTGGATTTTGCCGTCCCGGCTCATGGCCGAGGGGAAGTCCACAACGATTTCGGCCATGGTTTTTCTGACGGTGTTTTCATCTTCTTTGCTCTGGCCGTGCGAAACGATGAGGGTTTCGACATTGTACTTTTCCGCGTACTGGGTTGTGAACTTGCGGATGCGGGGCAGTTCGACCTTGCAGTGGGGGCAGCCCGGACTCCAGAACACGAGCATGAGGTTGCCCTTGCCAAGGAGTTTTTTCTGGGTCCAGGGCCTACCGTTAAGATCCGTGATGCTGAAAGCGGGCGCGCGCTTGCCCACGAGCTTGATCTTCTGCTCGTCGCGAGACGAGTAGGGAATGAAGTCCACCTGGGGCACGGATTTGCCCTTGGCGGCCAGGGCGAGCATTTCCTCGAAAGTGAGCGTGCGGATGCGGCCGCTGAACTGGCGGATGGGTTGCGAGATGAGCTTGCCGTTCTTGTCGAGAATGTAGGCCACGGGCAGGGGCTTGCTCACGCTGAAAGCACGGGCCGCGCCCAGGTCCGGATCATAGGCCAGGGTGGCGCGCCATTTTTCTTTGGCGAATTCTTTTTTGGCGGTTGCCTTTTCGGCTTTGTCCTTGCCGCGCGTTATGGCGAACACTTTCATCTTTTTGAATTGCGAGCCGGCCGTGATTTGGCCGATGCGGTCCAGCGCCTGTTTGCTGGCCTTGTGTTCCGGCCCGTAGAAAACCAGCACGGCGGGCGCGCCGAGCTTCGAGAGATTGATCTTTTTGCCGTCGGCGGTGACAAGCTGCGCGCGGCTTGCGGCCTGCGCGGGATCCGCTTTTCCGTCCGCCTTGTTTTTGCAGCCCAGGCACAGAGCCGCGGCGAACACCAGAGTCCAGACAAACAGCTTACGAGTCATGGAATTCCACCTTTTTGAGCAACGATTTCCGCGGATTCGAATCTGTCATGTTCCGATATTCCGGCTCCGCAACCGCGCCCCGGACACCGCCACGAAACCGGGCGGCCCGTCGATGATGCCATCCCGGAGCCAATTACCTTTTTAGCGGGTTTTGCCTTGCGATGCAAGATCTATGGGCGCAAACACGGCGTGCGCCGCCCCCTTGTATCCGCCCCCTACCGTTGATACAATGCCCTATGACCGCGGCGCGCGCGCAGCGCGCGCTGTTCAGGAGGTTTCATTTTGGTGAAACGCACACGCACACGCGCCCCGCGCAAGCCGCTCTTCGATGTGGTGAATGTTCTCGGGGCGTCCGATGAAAAGCTGCTCGAAATCAGCGCGCGGCGCATGCTGGCTCTGAATCTCAACGAAATGAAGACCATCCAGCGCCACTATACGCGCCTGGACCGCAACCCCACGGATGTGGAACTCGAATGCCTGGCCCAGACCTGGAGCGAGCACTGCAAGCACAAGGTGTTCAACGGCGTGATCCGCTACTCCGAATCCGGGCGCGAAGAAACCATAGACAATCTGTTCAAGACCACCATTGTCAAGGCCACGGAAACCGTGCGCGGCAAACGCGGCAAGCGCGACTGGTGCGTGTCCGTGTTCAAGGACAACGCCGGGGTCATCGAGTTCGACAAAGAGCATCACATGGCGTTCAAGGTCGAGACGCACAACCATCCGAGCGCGCTCGATCCCTACGGCGGCGCCAACACGGGCATCGGCGGCGTGATCCGCGACCCGCTCGGCACCGGCCTGGGCGCGCGCCCCATTTTCAATACCGATGTGTTCTGTTTTGCTCCGCCGGACACGCCCCACGATAAACTCCCCAAAGGCGTGCTGCATCCCAAGCGGATCTACAAGGGTGTGGTTGCGGGCGTGCGCGACTACGGCAACCGCATGGGCATTCCCACGGTGAACGGGTCCCTGCATTTTGACGATCGCTATCTGGGCAACCCGCTCGTGTTCTGCGGCACCGGCGGCCTGATTCCCGTGAACCGCGTGCGCAAAGCC
>JAGUYV010000091.1 GCA_020061125.1 bacterium
CATCGGCCGCGGCGTCCGCGCCAGCGTCGCCGCCGCCTATATCTCCCGCCCCGCCCGAATCGTCCAGGCCGCCGAGCAGGGCGTCAATCTCGTTCTGATCCAGTGTGGGCTCTTCCATCGAAGCGCTCCTCTCCGCGTCCGCATTGCGAATTTTTCATTCGCAGATCTTGCTCTGCGCAACCCGCTCCTGCTAAGATAACTGTAATATTTTACTCCAACAGTGCTGTGCCGTAAAGACACTCACGCCCATTTTCCGGAACGTAAATTTCTACCAGTTTATCTTATAAACGGAAAGAACACAATGGATATCAACGAAATTTTGACCAAAGCGGTGGAAGCCGGAGCGTCGGACATTCACTTTGCGCGGGACCTGCCTCCGGTGTTCAGAATCAACGGACAACTCGTGCACACGGACCTGGAAAAGCTCGAATGGGACCAGACCAAGCGCCTGGTGTTCCAGATCATGAGCGACGAGCAGAAGCACCGCCTCGCCGAGCACAAGGAGCTGGATTTTTCGTACAGCATCACAGGCGGCCGGTTCCGGGTCAACGCCTTTTTCGACAACAACGGCGTGACCGCCACCTTCCGCGTGATACCGGCCGCGCCGCCGGACATGAAAACCATCCTCATGCCCCCGGCGGGATACAAACTGGCGCGGCTGCGCAGCGGCCTGGTGCTGATCACCGGCCCCACGGGCGGCGGCAAGTCCACCACACTGGCCGCCATGATAGATCTCATCAACAGCGAGCGAAACGCCCACATCATCACCATCGAGGACCCCATCGAGTTCATCTTTGAAAGCAAAAAGAGCCTGGTGCATCAGCGCGCGGTCAGCCTGCACACCAATTCCTTCACGGACGCGCTCAAGGCCGTGCTGCGCGAGGACCCCGATGTGCTGCTGGTGGGCGAAATGCGCGACCTCGAAACCATGCTCGCCGCAGTTACCATCGCCGAAACCGGCCCGCTCGTCATCGCAACCCTGCACACAGTGAATGCCGCGCAGAGCATCGGCCGCATCGTCGAGGTGTTCCCGTCATACCAGCAGCAGCAGGTGCGCTACCAGTTGAGCGTGACCCTGCGCGGGGTCATCAGCCAGCAGCTCGTGCCGCGCCGTGACCGGCCCAGCCGCATAGCCGCCCGCGAAATCATGCTCGTCACCCCGCCCATCGCCCGCCTCATCCGCGAGGGCAACATCCACCGCATCCACGAGGCCATCAAAGCCGGGGCGGACATCGGCATGATCGCCATGGACGATTCCCTGCTCTTCTACTTCAAGAAAGGCCTTGTTTCCAGAGAAGACGCCCTGGCCCGCGCCACGGATCCGGACGCACTGGCCGCGGCCATGGACAGCCAGTAAACCGGCCCAGGAACACATGCTTATGAACCTGAAAGACATCGAACTGTTCAAGGACTTCAACGCCGAGGAGCTGCAGCGATTCGAGGGCGTGGCCGAAGAAATCGTGCTGAACCTGGGAGAAATGCTCTTCGAGGAAGGCGAACCCGGAGACGCGCTGTACATCGTGGAGCAGGGTGCGGTGCGCATCTTCAAAACCCTGGACCGGACCACGGGCGAAGAAAAAAGCCTGGCCCTTCTCGAACCCGGCACCTATCTGGGCGAAATGACGCTCATTGACGGTACGCCCCGCTCGGCCTCGGCGCGCGCGGAAATCCCGTCCCGGATTCTGCGCATCACGCGCGACAATTTTCTGCGCCTGCTGCGCGAGTACCCCCAGGCCGCCATCCGCCTGTTCGTGTCCTTCATGCGCGTAATGTCCCAGCGCCTGCGCCAGACCAACGAGGAACTCGTGGTCATGTACCAGATCGGCCGTCTCATCGGCGCGGCCCCGCCCACTGGCGAGCTGGTGCGCGGCGTGCTCGAACGCGCCATGGCCGGCACGGGCGCAGCCTGGGGCGTGTTCTTCCGCGTCAACGACATCACCGGAAATCTCGAAGCCGCCGAAGCCGTGGGCAAGGGGTTCGAGTCCGTTCTGGACCTCAAAACAAAACTCGATCAGGGCCTGGCGGGCCTGTGCCTCAAAGAAGGACAGGCCCTGAAAATTGACGATTCCGAAGACGACATCTGGATGGAAAATCTGCAGCGGTTCGGATATGAACGCAAAGCCATGATCGCCGCGCCGCTGATATACAGGGACACCCCCATCGGCGCGCTGATCCTGGGCGAGCCGCAGAATGCACCCGAGTTCAACAGCGCCAACCTCAACCTGGTGGAAGCCGTGACCAGCGAAGCCGCGGCCGCGCTCGAGGCTTCGCTCATGCAGGCCGACGCCGCCTCACGCGAGAAACACGACCGCCACTTTTTCAGATTCTGAAAATATTATCTTTATGGCATCTGCTCTATGGGCGCGCATCGGTGCGCACAGCCCGGAGCCGGACACGGTGAAACAGCGGGCGGACAACTGCCCTCCCGCTGTGGAAATCAACCGGGTATTCTCTTGTGCCTCAAGCTGAAACTGTCGTCAGTCAGCCTGCACCAGCCTGCCGCCGCGCATCACGAACATTCGGTTTGCGTTGCGCGCGGCAGTCCCGCCCTTGGCCTTGAGCCTTCTCTTGGCCTCGCGCCGGCGGGACTTGACCTGCGCGTAGTCAATACCCGCGGCCGTCACGGCCCGGCTCCACGCGCCGAAAAACTTCTGCCCCGCGGCCAGCAGCTTGGAGTCCATGTCCAGCATGGCGATCTGCGAGATGTCCAGCCCCTGGTTGTAATACTCGCGGATCTTGCCGGTGATGGTCTCCCTGGTCCAGGTGCCGCGCTTCTTCACATCCCCGTAGTCGTAGCCCGCGGCTTCGACCGCTTTCTGGATGTTTCCGAACAGGCGGCGCGCAGCGTTCCACAACCTGGGATGGTTCATCTCCAGATGCAATGTGTTGATGGGATCGCCGCGCTCGGCAAGCTGGCGGATGCGCGCCTTGACCTCATCCTCGTCCCAGTAATTGATCAGCCTGGTTTTGGGATGAAGGCCCGCGGCCCGAAGCGCATCGGGCCACCCGCCGAAGAACTGATAAATCGCATCCTTAAGCCCAGCATCGCCGTCGCTCGAAAAGTGGATGCTTCTCCCGCCGCCGCTGCGCTGCTGCAGCTCTTCGAGCACTTTTTCCGAGGTCCAGCCCCCGGTCTGCCACTTCGTCATGGCATCTACTCCTTTCAACGGCTTATTTAAATATTCCTATTATTAGTAGCCACGCGGAAACGAACAAATACAAAACCGATTCTGCGGCCTTGGTTATTTATGATACCCGCTTCTGACAGATTTGAA
The DNA here is from genome assembly GCA_020061125.1 of bacterium. GTDB lineage: Bacteria > UBP15 > UBA6099 > UBA6099 > DSWB01 > DSWB01. The sequence continues at coordinate 3,276 of JAGUYV010000091.1, forward strand.
ACAAAATTTTTCAAATTGTTTTGCGAATGCTTGACAGGTTGTCTGCAAAAAACAATTGCCGGGAGATCTTCCCTTTCGGGAATTAGAAAAACAAAGCCGCCGGAACGGCGAACCGGTCCCGGCGGCTATTTGAAATCATTACTTCCGGCTGATTTCAGCCTCTGAAGAACACAAATGTGGTGAGCACGAACAGCGGGATCAGGATGGCGATGGACCAGGCCATGTAGCCCAGGAACGAGGGCATGGGCACTTCGTTTTCCTCGCAGATGGACTTAACCATGAAGTTGGGCGCGTTGCCGATGTAGGTGTTGGCGCCCATGAAGACTGCGCCCATGCTGATGGCCAGCAGAATCTGCTGGGGCACGCAGCCATCCTTTACAACCACGCAACCAGCCCCGCCTATGGTTTGAGCCAGGGACAGAAATGTGAGATATGTGGGAGCATTGTCCAGGAAGCTGGAAAGGCCGCCCGCCATCCAGAAGTACTGCCATGGCTCCGTTACATTCAACTGGCCGTGACTGCCCATGTACGCCAGAATGTTCAGAGCGGGGATCATGCAGGAGAAAATCGCGGCGAACAGGATGGCCACCTCTTTGACCGGGAACCAGGTGAAACCGTTTTCCTCGCGCAGAGCCTTGGGCGTGAACGCCAGGCTTAAAAACGCCATGCCCCACATGAGGCCCATCTGTAGAAAATCGGGCAGACAGTTGAATCCGAAGATGTTGAAATCGGCGATGGCCGGGGTCTTGCTGAACACGAATCCGTACAGAAGCACTGTGGCGAGCACGCCGCCCAGGAACAGGAAGTTCACGGCGCCAGCAATCTGGAATTTTTCCTTGGGGCCTTTTGTTTCCGCCACGCCGCCGTCCTTCTTGAGCATGATCGTGTCAACGATTGCGAACACAGCGAGCAGGATGCCGCACATGAACGCCCAACCGGGCAACATGTGGATGAGCGTCCATTCGAAGGGCACGCCCTGCAGGAAGCCCAGGAACAGGGGTGGATCGCCGAGCGGGGTCAGGGAACCGCCGATGTTGCTCACGATGAAAATAAAGAAAATGAATATGTGCAACTTGGTTTTGCGCTCTTTGTTGATGCGCAGCATGGGGCGGATGAGCACCATGGAAGCGCCTGCGGTGCCAACGAAACTGGCGATGACCGCGCCGATGCCAAGGAAAATCACATTGGTGATCGTGGAGCTTTTGAAGGAGCCTCGGATCAGGATGCCGCCCGAGATCACGAAAAGGGACCCCACAAGGGCGATAAACGACCCATATTCGATAATGGTGTGAATCGTCTTGGTTTGCAGCATGATGAGCATGGCGATGAGCATGGGAACAGCAAAAGCCATGGACACCTTGGGGAAATTGTGGTGCCACCAGTGGCCGTTGACCAGGGGCACGATGGCGATGCAGAGCAGGATGCCGACAAAGGGAATGACCCAGAAGATGCTCATTTTGATGGGCCCGTGACCGCCGCCGTGCTCACCTTCGGAAGCTGCGGCATGTTCGTCACCGTGCGCCGGGGCCGCATGCTCGTCTGCGTGCCCGGCGGCCGGGGCGGCGTGTTCGTCGTGCGCTTCCTGGGCCATTGCCGTCGTTGCTCCGGGCAGCCAGGCCAGTGGAGCGCGCGCTGGCAGCGCCAGAGCACACAGCAGAAGCAGCGCGCTCATGGCCATCATGCGCTTCCAGTCTGTTGAAATGATTTTCATAACCTTCCTCCGTTTTGTTCGTGTGGTTCCGGATTCAAGATCCGGGATGTCGCGTAATGCGGTTGCGTTTATCCTCAACGGGCGTCCGGGCGCGGCACATATGCCGACGCAAATCCGTCGCTCCCGCAGTGTCCGAAAACTGCAACTTGGGAATTATATATAAATCTAATTGATATGAACACTGTCAAACACATGATTTCAAAAACTGTGTTTCGCTCCGGATCAATGGATTTCGAGTGTTGTTCCAGGATGCGGCATGCCGGAATTAAATTGAACGCGCGTGCAGCCCGCCTCGTGTGCGACGGTCATGCACGGCAGCCGCAGCGCCCAGTCCGTGAACGGCAGGCGCGGCCGCACCGTGAGCGCATTCATGCCCGGCTCCACCCCGCACAGTTTGATGAGCGCAAGCAGGAAATTCGCGTGCAGATTCAGATTCATGACCGGGAAATCCGTGGTGGGCGTGGGCAGATGGTAATAGGTTTCACCGCCGCGCGGGCAGTCGTGCGCGTTATAAGCGTCCGGGCCGCTCCACAGCCCGTACCAGATTTCCGGATACGCCTCGGCGCGGCGCACGCACGCATTCTTGCGAAAGGCGGTCCATGCCAACTCTGGATCCGAGCGGGAATACCCCCAGCAGAGCAGGTAATTGATGGCGTACCACACGCCGCCGTTCACATCCCAGCCTTTTTCGTGGAATCCGAACGCGGTGTGCGCGGGCGGATGCAGAATTTTTTGCCCGAAGGGCGAGGGATCGTCCAGCGCGGTTTTAATGTGATGCATGACCTGCCGCCGCATGTGCTCCGGCAGGCAGTCCGCCACCAGCAGCCAGGCGTGGTGCTCCAGGAACAGTTTTTTCACGCCGAACGGGTTGCCGCGGCCGTCGTATCCGCGCGGGAACCAGCGGCCGGTCCAGGATTCCAGGGTGGCGTCAAGCAACGCGGCTCGGCGCGCTCGCAGATCCGCGGCCCGGGCCGGATCCTCGGCTTCAAGCAAGTCCGCCGCGCGGGGCAGCACGAACAGGGCCATGGCCGTGTTGAACGCGCTTTCGCCGTGTTTCACGAATGCGCCGCGGCTGCGCACGAACAGGCTGATGCCGTCGGACCAGTCTCCGTCTCCAACCCGCAACAGACCGTGCGGCCCCGTGCCGATTTCATGGAACAGGTAATCGAGGCACAAATGCACGCGCTCGCGAACCGTCGAGGCCCGGCCCCGATCTCTGGGGTAAAACGGGACCTGTTCATCGAGGAGCGCGAAATCGCGCGTGAAAAATACATACTCGGTCAATGCCCAGAGCAGAAACAGTTGCAGATCCGTGGGATTGTTGTGAACCAGGGCGCCGCCGCACTGCCCGAAGTTGTAATTGGTGTACGCGAGGCGGCCCGAGGGGGATTGCAGACGCAGACAGAACAGGAGCAGGTCGCGCGCCAGGGCCGGGTCCATGTACACCAGGGGGATGGTGAAGAACGCCAGATCGCGGACCGCGCCGCGCAGGCCGTGCAGGTATTCGTACGCGCCGCCCTGGGGCAGATATCGGGTCTCGTAATAGTCGTCACGCAGAACCGCGCCGCGCGTGTACGCGGCGTGCCAGGCGGTTTCGCGCGGCAGCCAG
>JAGUYV010000223.1 GCA_020061125.1 bacterium
CGGCCCTGGCGCTGGGCGCGCACGGCGTGCAGCTCGGCACACGCTTCATCGCCACAAAGGAATGCAACGCGCACCCCGCCTACAAACAGCTCATCGTGGACGCACCGGACACGGGCACCACGATCCTGGGCCGCAAATACCTCATGCTGCGCGTCATCAAAACGCAATTCGCAACCATCATGGCCGACGCGGAAAAACAGGGTGCGAGCGTGGATGAACTTGAAAAACTTCTGCACGACGAGGGCAGCCGCAACAAGGCCGCATCCCTGCACGGAGACCTCGATCAGGGCACCTTCCAGGCGGGGCAGTCCGCGGGACTGGTGCGGGACATCCCCACGGTGGCGGAACTGGTCGAGCGCCTGATTCAAGAATATGAACGCGCACGCGCCGCCCTGCCCCGCATTGCTCCCTGAACACGGAATCTTTTCAAAGAATTCTCACACCAATCACGGTCCGCGGCGGCATCGCATTTTTATGGAAAACTTGAATTCGCGCATTGGATCGGGTTAAATTTTAGCTTATGGCAGAACCGAGGGATACCAACCCGCGCAACGGCAGACGGCAAGAAACCGCGTCCGGAATCATGCGCGATCCCGTGACCGGCGAGGAATACATGGCCGACACGGACTGGAAGTCCGGTTTTCAGGAACACATATCCGGCGTGATCGGCGCGGCGCTGTGGATGATCGTGTTGTACATGGCGCTGGGGGCAATCGCGGGAATTCTGCTCGGCATGCTGCTGGGGCGCGGAGTTTGCGCGGTGTTCCAGGCACTGGGCCTGTTCGCCGGCATCCAGAACATGGCCCCGGAATTTCTTGAATACCTTCCCTATTACTATATGCTGGTCACCGGCGTGGGCGGCGTGATCATCGGCCTCGGCATCGGACTGCGCCACGGCGTGATCGCCGGAAATGCGGCCGTGACGCGCGCCATACTGGTGCCCGCCATCGAGTCGGCGCTCAAGAAAACCGCGGGTTTTGTAAACGCCGCGCCCGCGGGACTGGCGGATCGCCTGCGCGCAGTTTCCGCGGACGAACTGCACGCCACCCTGCGCGCGCGTGTGGCCGTGGTCGAGGATCATATCGAGGGTTTCGGCCTGTCGCGCACCTTCCGCCGCTATGTGGCCGCCATCCCCGTTGATTATCTGGAACAGGTGACCAAGCTCGGAACATCCAAACTGTCCGAAGGCGCAGACCGGCTTTTATACAAGGAACACCTCATCCGGCTGCGGGACGCGGTGCTGGCCTGGATGCGCCGCCGCGCGGCCCGCGCCACGGGCCTGTCCTCGTTCACCCTCGTGGCCATGCCCATGATCGGCACAAGCCTCATGTTCTTCTTCCCAGCGTTGAGCATCTTCCTTGCCTGACTCATTTGCAGCGAATAGGTCTGCACTTTCACAACAACAAATTACGACGCGAAAAAGCCCCCTCTTTCGAGGGGGCTTTTGAATTCATTGCCAGTGTGCTTGCTTGGGATCGAAACGGGCCGGGCGCTTACATCATGCCACCCATGCCGCCGCCCATGCCGCCCATGCCGCCCATGCCAGGCATGCCGCCCGCACCCTCTTTTTCGGGCTTGTCGGCGATCAGGCATTCGGTGGTGAGGAGCATGCTCGCGATGGAAGCCGCATTCTCCACGGCGCTGCGGGTGACCTTGGCCGGGTCCACGATGCCAGCCTTGATCATGTCCTCGAACTTCTCGGTCAGCACATTGAAGCCCACATTTTTCTTGGCTTCCTTGACCTTTTCGAGAATGATGGAGCCTTCGAAACCGGCGTTGGTTGCGATCTGGCGGATGGGGGCTTCGAGAGCCTTCATGACCAGCTTCACGCCCACGGCTTCGTCGCCTTCGGCGGCTTCGACTTTGTCGAGCGCTTTCATGGCGTTGACCAGGGCGGTGCCGCCGCCAGCCACGATGCCTTCCTCGACCGCCGCGCGGGTGGCGCTCAACGCGTCCTCGATGCGGTGCTTCTTCTCTTTGAGTTCGGTCTCGGTGGCCGCGCCCACATTGATGACCGCCACGCCGCCGGCCAGCTTGGCCAGGCGTTCCTGCAGCTTCTCGCGGTCGTAGTCGCTGTCAGATTCCTCGATCTGCTTCTTGATGAGGGCGATGCGGCCCGCGATGGAGTCGCGCGTGCCCTTGCCCTCGACGATGGTGGTCTCTTCCTTGGTGACCGTAACCTTCTTGGCCTGGCCCAGGTCGGCGATGTCCACATTCTCGAGCTTGATGCCCAGATCCTCGGAGATGAACTTGCCGTTGGTGAGGATGGCCAGGTCTTCCATCATGGCCTTGCGGCGCTCGCCGAAGCCGGGGCTTTTGATGGCCACGCACTTGAGGGTGCCGCGGATGCTGTTCACCACCAGCGTGGCCAGGGCTTCGCCCTCGACCTCTTCGCAGATGATGACCAGCGGCTTGCCGGCCTGCGCGATCTTCTCGAGCAGGGGGATGATGTCCTTGATGGCGCTGATTTTCTTCTCGAACAGCAGGATGTACGGATCGTCGAATTCACAGATGAGGCTTTCCTTGTCCGTGACGAAGTACGGGGACAGGTAGCCCTTGTCGAACTGCATGCCCTCGACCACTTCGAGGGTGGTCTCCGTGCCCTTGGCCTCCTCGACCTGGATCACGCCGTCCTTGCCGACCTTGTCCATGGCGTCGGCGATGATGTCGCCGATCTCGGAGTCGTTGCCGCTGATGGCCGCGACCTGCATGATTTCGTTCTTGGTCTTGACCGGCACGGCAAGCTTGCGGATCTCTTCGACCACGGCCTTGACGGCCTTCTTGATGCCCTGTTTCAGGATCATGGGGTTGGAGCCTGCGGCCACATTCTTGAGGCCCTCGGCAACCATGGCCTGGGCCAGAACCGTGGCGGTGGTGGTGCCGTCGCCGGCCACATCGTTGGTCTGGCTGGCGACTTCCTTCACGAGCTGGGCGCCCATGTTTTCATACGGGTCCTCAAGCTCGATTTCCTTGGCGATGGTCACGCCGTCGTTGGTGATGGTGGGGGAACCCCACTTTTTCTCCAGAACTACATTGCGGCCTTTAGGCCCGAGCGTGATGCGCACGGCATCGGCAACAATGTTGGTGCCTTTCTCGAGCGCGCGGCGCGCCTCTTCGTTGAATGCCAACTGTTTGGCCATTGGATCGTCCCTCCCTTGTGAGTGTCCTTATTTCTCGACTTTCGCCATGATGTCGTCTTCGCTGACGATCACATACTCGTTGCCGCCGACCTTGATTTCCGTGCCGCCCCACTTGGCGATGATCACGATGTCGCCCTTCTTCACATCCGGGGCCACGCGCTTGCCGTTGTCGTCCAGTTTGCCCGGACCCACGGCGATGACCTTGCACTCCTGCGGCTTCTCTTTGGCCGTGTCGGGCAGCACAATCCCGCCCTTGGTCTTCTCCTCGACCTCGTCGAGCCGCTGAAGAACCACGCGATCTCCCAACGGTACCAGTTTCATGTTGTAAACCTCCTCTCACCTTTCTATGCTGTGTGATTGTTTTTAGCACACTTGCCTTGCGAGTGCTAATATTTTAACCCATGCTGTGGAAAAATCAAGGCTTCATAATGATGATAAATCTACATAAATAAAGATATTTCGACTATAGGAACATATAAATCCATTTTTATATTTTTATCGCTTATTTTCTCACTATTTCTTTAATTATCGCACTTCATTAGCGCAATGCTATCAAGTTATCTAAAATAATTACAAAGTATCAGTATGCACACTCGTTGATATGCTATCGCATTATGTAGTGATTATAGTTTATTTATGATATTCATTAATAATGTGAAAAAGCAGAATCCTGAAACTACAGTCAAGGCACCACATATCCGTAGTATTCGGTTTTCAGCGTCAGAAAATGCGAGCAGTTCACAGGGATTGGCATGAAGGAACCAATTGATGCATTGGCTGCAGTTAGCGTGACGATGCGGATATAGCCCGAAGGCATATCGCCGAACGCGTCCCGCCGCACCCTGCCGGTGAACACGCCCCCTGCAGCGGTTCCCTGCGGGTCCGCGTCGAACATCATTCCATCAACAAAATTTCCCGACATCAATTTCTGAAGGTCAACAAGCATTTGGCCTGATTGCATGGCTTCGTCAAAGTCCTCTTGGTCCACTCCATCCGGATAACCGGATTGACCAAGCATTTCCGACAACAATCGCTGTCCATCTGGCTCCGTCATAATCGGCATGTTGAACCATAACTTTCCTACCATAAGACCTTCGCTTTGCTCAATGTCGGGATTTGTAAATTTGGCGCCGTAAATATGCACATACGGAGGGTCAATTGTTCCTCCCGTGATTTCCCCCTGCACGGAATATTTGATATAAAAATAGTCGTTGTCATATCCGGCGGACATAGTGATGAGATCGAGATTGTCAGGCACAATGTCTGCGGAATTATCAACATCAGGATAACCGGATACCCACAAAATACTATCTGGCGTTGACGGAAATGCTCCTGTGGTGACATTGCCGAAACTGTCTTGAACACGGATGTAAAATTCAACTGTGGAGCCTGACGGCTGTTCCGGAATATTCCCTTCAAAATATAGAGAACCAAAATATGTTGTAATTATTGTCAATGGAACTTCCTGCTCCTGTGAGCCATTCACACGATAAATGAGCTTTGCGGTTCTCGTTACCGGTGTTTCTTCGTTTTCATCGCCCATAGGGGTTACGCGAACAGTTATTCTCGGGTTATTGTTCGGCGAGATCGGCGGGTATGTGACACCATCAATTCTTGCCCATGTGGTGTGTAAAATACTTGCAAATGCATCTTCTTCAGGCTCATCAGCGGGAGGTACTACTGTGGTGTTAGGATTTGAAACGCTTGCGCTTCCTCCGCCTCCCCCCCCGCATGAGGCCGATAGGAATGCAAAGCACATGCTTGCTATCAAAATAAACCATGACTTGCGCTTCCTGTTGCTCATGGTACGCCCTCCGGAAATTCCTGCCGCCCCGCCTGGATTAGTAGCGTCCGTCATGAACCATGCAATCGAATTGCCCTGACAATAATGGTATTTTACCATGATTGAATTACTATAAGCAACTGTTTTACAGTGTTCATAGAACGAAACGCTCACGGACGGACAGCGGCTTTTCCATGGCGTGCGCGGCGCGGTTATAATACCATTCAGGAGGCCAAAGCCGCTTATGCAGGAATTGAAGGACCGCGTGCGCAGCCTGCCCCACGAGCCGGGGGTATATTTATTTAAAGATGCGCGCGCGCGGATCATTTATATCGGCAAGGCCAAGGATTTGCGCTCCCGCGTGTCCAGTTACATGCGCGACCCGGCCCCCGGCCCGGGCGCCGAGAAACTCGGCATGCTGCGCGCGGACATGCGCGGGCTGGACTTCATTGTCACTCGCAACGAAGTCGAGGCCCTCATTCTCGAAGCCACCCTCATCAAGAAACACAAACCGCGCTACAATGTGATGCTCAAGGACGACAAGTCCTACCCCTACATCAAATTGACCAATGAGGACTACCCGCGCCTTGACCTCACCCGGCGCGTGCTGGACGACGGCGCGCGTTACTTCGGCCCGTACTCGTCCGCTTACGGCGTGCGCGGCGCGCTGACCTTTCTGCGAAAGACATTTCCCCTGCGCCGCTGCAATTCCATGAAAAAGCAGCCGTGCATGTACCATCACATGGGCCAGTGCATGGGGCCGTGCGGGGGCGATGTTGACAAAGAGCAATACGCCGCCAATGTGCGCGCCGTGGCCCAGTTTCTGTCCGGAAAACACCGCGAACTCATGCAGGAGCTACGCGAGTCCATGACGCGGGCCGCGGCGGACACGCGCTTCGAGCAGGCCGCGATCATGCGCGACCGGTTGCTCGCCATGGAAAAGCTGTTCGACCAGAAGCAGGAGGCGGTGTGGGGCCACGCCGTGGATCTCGATGTGATCGGCATCGCCTCGGAGCCGGGGATCGCGTGCGCGGAAGTGCTGTTCGTGCGCAATGGCGCGCTCACGGGCCACGACCCATTCCTGCTGCGGCCCGGAGCGGCCGCGGGCGAGGAGGAAATCCTGGCGCGGTTCGTTGAGCAGTACTACGCGCACCGCGAGGATGTGCCCACGGAAGTTTTGCTCACCCGCGCGCCAGACGATCCCGCCCTGCTCGCGGCGTTTCTCACGGAACGGCGCGGCCGACCCGTGTCCGTGAAACAACCGCTGCGCGGGCGCAAGCGCAAGCTCGCGGACATGGCGGACGCCAACGCGGGCGAACATCTGCGCGATCATGTACGGCGCGACATGGCCAACCGCGATCAGGCGCGCGCCCTGGCCGAGGCGCTTGAAGCCAAGCTGGCCGCAACCTTCCCCCTGCGCCGCATCGCCGGGTTCGACATCTCCACCATCCAGGGCACGAACACGGTCGGCTCGGCCGTGGCGTTTATCAACGGCATGCCGGACAAGGACGGGTACCGCAAGTTCGTGATTCGCGGACACGGGCAGGACGATTTCTCCTCCATGCGAGAGATGGCCGCCCGGTTTCTGAAGAATGTGCGCGCGGGCAAGTGGCCGCGCCCGGATCTGATCATCGTGGACGGGGGCAAGGGGCAGCTCTCGGCCGTGCAGCAGGGCATTGTGGACGCGGAATATTTCGACGAGCCGCTGTATGTGATCGGATTCGCCAAGCAGGCGGCGGTGTCCCATGTCATGGGCCGCGAGGAGCCTCTATACTATGAGCCGGACGAGCATGCGCTGCACATGGTGCGCCGGGTGATTGCCGAAGCCCACCGGTTCGCGGTGTCGTTCCACCGAAGAAAGCGCACGGAGGCCATGCTCGGTGAATGATTGGTTTTACATCTGGGACACGCGCGGCCCGTTCGGGTGGGCGGCACTGTGCGGCTCGAGCGAGGGCGCGCGGCGGTTCGATTTCGGATACCGGAGCCGTGAGCAATGCCTCGAACGGGCGCGCCTGTTCGAGCATGAGTCTCCGGCGCGCATCATTAAGTCCCGGCGAACCGTCACGCACCCAGGGCCGCAGAAAGGCCCGGTGTGGCTGTTTCCCGCCACCGTATCATTGACCCGCGCCCTGCTCGGAGACGACGCCCCCCTGGGTCACATCCCCCTGGACTGGAACGGCCACACGGAGTTCCGCAAAGCCGTGTGGCGCGCGGCAATGCAGATCCCGCGCGGGCAGACGTGCTCTTATGCCTGGATTGCGGAGC
>JAGUYV010000262.1 GCA_020061125.1 bacterium
CTCATCTGCTTGCTCGGGGAACATAGCATTCTCTTATCTCCTGCCGTTTTTCTTCTATTATACCACCTGCGGCAGGTGCGACTTTTTCAGAGATCTCAAAGAGATATCAAAAGAGAATTTTTATCGCTTGGACAGTTATGGGGACACCAGACAAATTAGAAAGTCGTAAATAGCAAAAACGGGTCAAATTGAGGTCGTTTATCGCTTGGTGAAATTGGGATGCTGGGACTGTATTATCCGTGCTCACAACAGCTTCGGGCTACTCCATCAACTACAGCAAGGGCGAAATAACATTCAACTCACTTGTTGGCGCCGCTCCGGAGATGTCTGCGTCCGCAGTTCCATCCGCTTTTTGTAACAATAGAAAACCACGGAAACGGCAAATACGGTACAATTTTGTATTTATGGATTTTTGATTGAAACATTTTTGAATCAACCTATCTGCGATAACCACTTCATTCAAAAGACTACAATAAATAATTATTCCATTGCAATTAAGGCTTTTTTTTGATTGCTTCCGGTTTTGACGGCGTTTTGTGAAACATGGCACACAGCATGCAACAGGTTTCATGTCAATTGCCCGCCTCGCGGGCTGATTATGCACAGATGCGAAAGGAGCAGCAAAGATGGCCTCGAAAATGACCAAAGCACAAATCGTCAAAATCTGCAAGGAGAAGAATGTCAGCTTCATCCGGCTGTGGTTCACGGATATCCTGGGCCAGGTCAAGAGCTTCGCCATCACCATGGACGAACTCGAAGGCGCGCTGGAGCACGGCATGGGCTTCGACGGGTCGTCCATCACGGGCTACCAGTCCATTGAGGAGTCGGACATGATCGCCATGCCCGACATGGACACCTTCGAGCTGGTGCCCTGGCGGCCCGCGGACAAGCCGGTGGGACGCATGATCTGCGATGTGCTGACCCCGGATCGCCAGCCGTATGTGGGCGACCCGCGCTACATCCTCAAGCTCGCGCTGGAGCGCGCCAGGAAGCTGGGCTTCGACCACTTCTACCTCGGGCCGGAGCTGGAGTTCTTCTACTTCAAGAACGACCAGGGAACGGAAATTCTGGACAAGGGCGGTTACTTCGACCTCACGACTCTGGATGTGGCCAGCGACCTGCGCCGCGACACGGTCAACGCCCTTCGCGCCATGGGCATCATTATTGAATACAGCCACCACGAAGTCGGCCCCAGCCAGCACGAAATTGACATGCGCTACGCCGACGCCCTCAAGATGGCGGACAATGTCATCACCTACCGCGTGGTGGTCAAGGAAATCGCGCAGCAGCACGGCGTGTACGCCACCTTCATGCCCAAACCGCTCTTCGGACACAACGGCAGCGACATGCACACGCACCAGTCCCTGTTCAAGGGCAAGAAGAATGCGTTCTTCGACGCCAAGGACCCGCAGAACCTGTCGGACACGGCCAAGCACTACATCGCCGGCTTGCTCAAGCACGCGCGGGAAATGAGCGCGGTGTTCGCGCAGACTGTGAACAGCTACAAGCGCCTGGTGCCGGGCTACGAAGCGCCGGTGTACATCGCGTGGTCGCGCCGCAACCGCAGCGCCCTGGTGCGCGTGCCCATGTATCACCCCGGACAGGAAAACGCCACCCGAGCCGAACTGCGCTGCCTGGACCCGGCCTGCAACCCCTACCTCACCTTCGCCGCCATGCTGCACGCGGGCCTCGAAGGCGTGGAGAAGAAATACAAGTTCAACGCTCCCATGGAGCAGAACCTGTACCACCTGTCCGACGCGGAGCGCGCCAAGCTGGGCATCACTTCCCTGCCCTCCACGCTCGGCGAGGCCATCGGAGAATTCGAGAACAGCCCGCTCATGCGCAAAGCCCTGGGCGACCACATCTACGATCGCTACATTGACCTCAAGAAGGCCGAGTGGGAAGAGTACCGCATCCAGGTCACCAAGTGGGAGATGGACCGCTACCTGCCGATTCTGTAAGGTCCATGTTTCCGCTGCTGCACTGTCTTATTGACTAAGAGAGGCCACTGCGGGAACGGGGTGGGCGGCGGTTGCCTGGCGCACCGTCTAGGTTGCAGGGACTCTCCCGGACAGAGACAGGAACCATCCGCTTGACATCGAACGCTTGAAGCGCGGCGCCGCCCGGCGCCGCGCCCAGTTTCACTCTGCCCGGGACCCGGCCGCCGATCCGGAAACCGGGTTCCAGATCGAACCGATGTGAAAGGAGCAACAACCATGAAATTGCGTGGGCTGATTGCGGCGGCTGTTGCCGTTCTTGCGTGTTCGGCGCCGGCCGCGGCCGCGGAACAGGCGGCCATAGACACCGGGGACACCGCGTTCATGCTGGTGTCCGCGGCCCTGGTCCTGTTCATGTCCGTGGGCCTGGCGTTCTTCTACGGCGGGCTGGTCCGCAGGAAAAACATTCTCTCCATTCTTATGCAGTGCATTTTTCTGATGGGCGTCATCAGCGTGTGGTGGGTAGTCATCGGATATACCCTGTGCTTCGGCACGGACATCGGCGGGTTTATCGGGGGCCTGGACTACATCGGCATGCGCGGCATCGGCATCAACGACATTGCCGGCGGCACCCGCATCCCCACGCTGGTATTCATGATCTTCCAGTGCATGTTCGCGGTGATCACGCCGGGGCTGATCATCGGCGCGTTCGCCGAGCGCATGAAGTTCATCGCGTTCATAGTGTTCAGCCTGCTGTGGGCCACGCTGGTGTATGCGCCCGTGTGCCACTGGGTGTGGGGCGGCGGGTTCATGGGCGCGGCGGGCATGGAAGCGCTGGACTTCGCGGGCGGCACGGTCATCCACATCAACGCGGGCATCGCGGCGCTGGTGTGCTGCATCGTGCTGGGCAAGCGCATCGGGTATCCGGACCGCTCGATTCCGCCGCACCACCTGCCGTTCGCGCTCCTGGGCGCGGGCATCCTGTGGTTCGGCTGGTTCGGATTCAACGCGGGCAGCGCGCTCGCGGCCAACGGGCAGGCGGCCAGCGCATTCGTGGCCACGAACACGGCTGCGGCGGCTGCAGCCGTGACCTGGCCC
>JAGUYV010000470.1 GCA_020061125.1 bacterium
AGGGTCAGGGGCAGTTCCGGCGCGGACAGGAGCACGGGAACGATGTCCCGGATCAGCGACTGCGCCGTCATGCCCGGCGTCTCGCCCGTGACCTTGCTCTCCGGCGATGCGCAGCCCCAGCCTACGATGCCGTCCGCGCTTTCCAGGCGCAGAACGATGTTCTCCACTTCGGACACATTCTTGTACGCAAGCACGAAGGGCTGTTCCAGGGGGATGGTCACGCGGTACACGCGCGCCGAAACGACATTCAGCCTCGGGGTCATGCGAAAGCCTCCGGGAATTTCTGCCGCAGAGCAGCGATGAACTTGTCCGGGCCGTGGAGCAGGGGGTCGGCGGCTGGCAGGCCGTGCTCCCGTTCCAGGTCCCGCGCGGTCTGGTCCGTTTCCTGCGGGGACATGCCTTGGTGGTTCACGCCAATGGCCACGACCGGCACGCCGCTCATGAGGTCAATGATGCGGCGTTCGGTCTCGATGCCCTTGAGGGGCGAGCCGGGGAAGCCCTCGTATTCCGTGCGTTTCGGCGGGTGAACGAGAATGACCGCGTGCGGCCGCGCCGCGCCCAGGATCTCGAATCCGCCGGGGAAGCCCGGACTGGTGAGGCAGCCCTGTCCCTCGATGAAGATCACGCGCGGCCGCTCCTGTTCCCACGCCTCGAGGATTGCGTGCTCCAGTTCCCCGGCCACGAAATCGTTGATGGTGGCGTCGAGCACGAACCCGAAGCGCGCGCCCTGGAGCCACGCGGTCTGGCCCGTGCCGATCATCTCGGACTTGACGCCCTGCGCGTTGAGTTCCTTCATGAGAATGCGCGCCAGGGTGCGCTTGCCCACGGCCGCGTCCGTGCCCAGCACGGCCACGCGCAGGGCGCGCACTTCGTCCATGCGCCCCTGGTAGAAATGCAGGTCTCGCGGCTTCTTCGCCAGGCGGATGTCGCGGATGCGCGCGCCGCCCGCCGCGGCTGCGGCAACAAGCTCGGGGTAATCGCACAGGTAATCGTGCAGCCCGCTGTCCACGCTCATGCCGTGCTTGAGCGCGGACTCGATCACCGGCAGCAGGGGCGGGGGAACCATGCCGCCGTCGGGCGCGATGCCGATGACAAGGAAATCCGGCGCGCGGCCAAGTTGCCGAACGGCTTCATCCAGATCCCGGAACATGGGGATGCCGCAGGGTGTTCCGTTCAGAACCTCGCCCGCGTCCCGGCCCGCGAATTTGCCATCCAGCACGCCCAGCACTTCGTAGCGGTCCGTGCCGCGCACCAGGCCGTGCGCGGTCTTGCCCGACGGCGTGTCAAAGTATCCTTCGCAAAGAACCAGCGCGGTTCCGTCCATTTCCCCATCGTCTCCTTATATTGTTATCTCCAGATTTCCATGAATAATCCGCGGGAATCCCGTTCCGGTTCGTCCGGAATTCTGATTGCTATGGATTTGTGAATGCGGATCGCCGTCCAAAGCCCGGCGCAGGCGTCATAATAATCATCCATTGCAGCATCACGGCGATTGAGCATTGGATCGAGATTACAGCACGGGAGTCGTTTTTTTAGAATTTCCTCCCGTTCTTCCCGCCCCGGTCGTTTCTTTTTGGAATGATTCGCGGGTGCGCCGTTGTTCATTTCCATGAAACACAATTCGGGATGAACTTCTTTGACAACTTTTTGAAGATCGGGAGTCATGAGATCATCCACGGCTTTGATTTTCGGCAATATGGCGAAACTTTGCATGGATAATCCTATGTTGTCGGGCGAACTGTTTCTGTTTAATTCATTTGCCTGCGCAAAGGACCCCGCGGAGAGCGCGGGCCTGGCCGGAGCATTGAATACGCTCGAAGCGCGCTTTGGCGCCAGGAATTTTCTTGCGTTCCGATCGCATGAGCGGCCGCCTTTGCGGGCGCAATCCAGCAGGCCGATAGGCATGTCCAGTGCAACAACGGCGAAGCCCCGCGTTATCTCGAGCACCTGTGCGAAATCATCCGCAAGCGTGTGTTCAAAGGAATGATTTCTTGTATCATGGATGGCGATAATCCATCCTTTTTTGCATCCGTCAATTCCCGCCAATAGTGCCATTGGATTGCCCTCGGCCAGCGCCATTTTATTCTCTACATTTTATCAGCAGATGAATGCAATCCGGCATTTGCGGTATAATTCTCGTGTTCACGAAACTGTCACCGCGGAAGAGCAGGCCGATTACATGTCACGCTGGTTCAAGAACACGATTCTGGATCTGCGCCGCCTGGCGGGCGAGCCGCTTCTGCTTGCGGGCGTGATTCTGATGTTCGCGGTTCTGGGGCTGTTCATCCTGTATCCGCTGTACTGCGTGCTGCGCGAGTGTTTCATGGTTGACGGCCGGTTCAGCCCCGGCGTGTTCGGGGCCGTGGTTTTGAAGCCGTACAACTGGCAGCCGTTCGCGCACAGCGTGGTTCTGGGGTTCTGGGTGGCGGTGATCGGCACGGCCGTCGGCTATCTGTTCGCGTATTCGATCACGCGCATTCGCATGCCGGGCGCCGGGTTTTTCCGCGTGGTGGCCACCTTTCCCATCATCAGCCCGCCGTTCGTGGTGGCCATGGCCGCGATTCTGATCCTGGGCAAGAACGGGCTTGTCACCAACTGGCTTCTGGCTCTGGGCGTGGACATCTACGGCATGGGCTTCGAGCTGTACGGCCTGTTCGGGCTTGTGCTCGTGGAGGTGCTGTCGTATTTCCCGACCGCGTTTCTTCTGCTCGCGGGAGTGCTGAACGCCATTGACAACTCGCTCGAGGAGGCGGCCATGGATCTGGGCGCGTCGCGCTGGCGCGTGTTCCGCACCGTGACCCTGCCCCTGTCTCTGCCCGGCATCGCCGCGTCCATGCTCCTGCTGTTCATCGAGAGCCTGGCGGATTTCGGCAGCCCCATGATCTTGAGCGGCCGCTACAATGTGCTGCCCACGCAGGCGTATCTGCTCATCACCGGCGCGCTCAACGACCTGCGCGGCGGCGCGCTCCTGGCGCTCCTGCTCCTGCTGCCGTCCCTGTCCGCTTTCCTGTTCCAGAAATACTGGCTGGAAAAGAAATCGTTCGTGACCGTGACGGGCAAGCCCGTGGGCGGAACCATCAAAGAGGTGGGCGCGCCCGTGCGCCTGGCGTTTATGGGCGCTTGCCTGTGCGTGACCGCGGTGATCTTCGCGCTCTACGGCATGATTCTGGCCGGGTCCTTCACCCAGAAGTGGGGCGTGAACTGGACCTTCACCCTGGACAATTATGTGCAGCTCTTCACCTCCGGATCCGACTATTTCCGCTACATCGTCACAAGCGTGATCCTGTCCGCATGCGCCACGCCGATCACGGGCGTCATGGGCATGGCCATCGCGTATCTCGTGGTGCGCAAGAAATTCATCGGCAGGGGTTTCATGGAGTTCACATCCATGCTGACCTTCGCGGTGCCGGGCACGGTGGTGGGCATCGGATATGTGCTGGCGTTCAACGCCGGGGCGCTGCCGGACGCGCTGGCGTGGCTCGACACCCGGGTCATGGCGCCGCTCGATGCGGGCCTGCGCGCCGTGCTCGG
>JAGUYV010000084.1 GCA_020061125.1 bacterium
AGGCAGGCCATGGTGTTGGCCGTGCCCATCATGCTGCACGCGCCGGGGCCGGGACACGCCGCGCGCTCGATGTCCGCGAACTCATCGGCCGTGATGCGCCCGCCCGCAAACGCGCCGATGCTTTCCTTGACATCGCTGGTGATGATGGTGCGGCACGCGGCGCGGCCGGGTTTCATGGTTCCTCCGGTAACGAACACAGTTGGCAAATTCAGCCGCGCCGCGCCAATCAGCATGCCGGGGATGATTTTGTCGCACGAACACACGCACACCAGCGCATCGAACCGGTGCGCCGCAGCCATAAGTTCCACGCTGGCCGCAATAATGTCCCTCGCGGGCAGCACGAAATGCATGCCGCGGCCCTGGGCGATGCCGTCGCAGGGCGCGATAGTGTTGAACTCAACGGGCGTGCCGCCGGCTTCTCGCACGCCAGCTTTGATATGCGCGGCCATGGCGCGCAGGTGCGCGTGTCCGGGGTTGGCCTCGGTCCAGGAATTGGTGATGCCTATGATGGGATGCGCAAGATCCTCGCCGCGGAATCCGCAGCCGCGCATGAGCGCGCGCGCGTATGCGCCCTCGGGTCCGTGGAACAATCCACCCGCAGGTTTTGATTGCGATTTCGCCATGATGCGCCCTCTCCGGGGAATTGAGTCATGCGCTGGCATGCTATGAGCGTTTGCGGGATTTCACGCGCGCGGGGTTTCCGTAGGCCACGGCGTTTTCCGGCACATCGCGCGTGACCACGCTGCCTGCGCCGATGAGCGCGCCCGCGCCGATGGTCACTCCGGACATGATTACCGAACCGCTGCCGATGGATGCGCCCGCGCACACGCGCACGGGCACCACGGTCCAGTCCGCGTCCCCGACCACGCGGCCATCCGCGGTCACGGCCCGTGGCTCCGGGTCGTTGATGAATGTCACATTGTGGCCGATGAACACGCCGTCCTCAATGGTCACGCCCTCGCAGATGAAGGTGTGGGACGAGATTTTGCACCTGGCGCCGATGTTCGCGTTTCTCTGAATTTCCACGAAGGTGCCGATGCGCGTGCCCGCGCCGATGGTGCAGCCGTACAGGTTCACCAGCTCGGGATGAGGTATGGATACATCGCCAAGAAATTGCACATCGCTTGTGATCATGATGAGTCACACTCCTTTTGGCGCGCGGAGGCAACGGCGCGGCAATCTGGAATCAATTGTAATCGCGCGCGGCACGGGCCGCAATTTCCGCGCCGATCGGATCATTTGTGAATCCCGGCACGCGGGCGTAAAATGAAAAGGGATCGGCACATTGGGCGGGGAGGGTGCGCATGGCGGGCAACGGATTGTCGAGACGCGAATTTCTGAAACTGGCGGGAGCGGCGAGCCTGGCGCTGGCTCTGCCTCCGGGCGCTCGCGCCCTGGCCGCGCAGACCCATGCGGACACCCGCTTCATTAACGATATCAGCCTCGGCAGAATCGCGGCCGCGGACAATCTCTCCAAAGTCACTTTCGCTTTCATGTCCGACACCCATGTGCCGTTCGACGACCGCGGTGTCATGAAAACCATCGTGAACGAATGCAACGCGCGGGATCTGGACATGGTGGTTCACGGCGGAGACGGCGTGCAGATGGGCAACAGCCACAGCTTCGCCTCGTTCCTCAAATATGTGCGCGGATTCAAAGCCCCATTCTTCATGGCGCCGGGCAACCACGACACCGCGTTCACGGATTACAAGGATCTTTCGGAATGGACCTCACGGTTCGGCAATCCGTTCTTCATGTTTGACACCGCGCATGTGCGTTTCATTCTTCTGAACAACTCGAATTTCGAGCTGGATGAACCGCAATGGTCGTTTTTCGAAAAAGCGCTGACCACGGACCGGCCCGCATTCGTGGCCATGCACAGGCCCGTGGCGGGGCTGAATCCCTGGTACGACACGCCCATGAAACAGAGCGACCGGTTCCGGGACATGGTGCGCCGCCTCGGGCCGGCGCGGGTGCTGAACGGACACGAACATCACTACGAACGCTACGAAGCCGACGGCACGGTGTACATCACCTCGGGCGGCGCGGGCGGCCGTCTCAACCAGGACCCCACCGGCGGCAATTTCCATCACTTTATGGTTCTGCGGGTTGACGGAGACCGAATCGAGGAAGAAATCGTCAGGGTCTGAACCGCGCATTGCTGTTTTTTCTCCAAAATTATTCCGGCACTGTTTTTGAGCAACCGGACGCATTTCATGAAATCGCCGGAAACTGTTCAAAGATATTCATATTCGCGCCGCCGGGCGGAGATCCGCAGGGCAATGACCAGGCGCTTTTTGAGTGAGTGACAGCGTGGATTCAAATCAAAAATCGTTCAAGTACCGGACCGTGCGCTTTGCGGCGCGTTCCGCGCTTGTCATGGTTTACATCATCGTGCGCATTCTTCCGCTATGGGCGCACAGACCTCTGGCTTCGGCTCTGGGCCTGGCCCTGCACCGGTTTGTAAAACGCAACCGCATGCTTGTGATCAAGCATTTGAGCCTGGCGTACGGGGACACGCTTTCGCAGTTCGAAATCGAGGCCTTGGCTTTGCGATGCAACAGGCACATGGCCATGAATGTTTTCGAGTTCATCCGGTTTCCCGCCATGAATTCCAGGGCGATTCTAAAGGCCGTTTCGTTCGAGGGAGAAGAGCACATCCAGCGGGTGCTGGAACAGAATAGAGGCGTCATCGTTCTGTCCGCGCATTTCGGGAACTGGGAGATGCTTGGCGCCGCGCTTGTGGCGCGGGGCTATGAACTCACCGTGGTGCGGCGCGACCAGAACGACGGTCTGGTCAACGCCATGATCCAGAAGCAGCGCGACAGGAAGGGCATCAAAACGATCCCGCGGGACAAGCCCCTGTTCAAGCAGATTGTCGCGTTGCTGAAAGCCAACGAACTCGTGGCGCTCATTGCGGACCAGAACGCCGGCTCGGACGGAATTTTCGTGGATTTTTTCGGGACCCCGGTGTCCACATTCAAAGGTCCGGCCCTGTTCGCGACGGTGACCGGAGCGCCCATCGTTCCCATTTTCATGGTCAGGGAGGGGTACATGAAGCACCGCGTGGTGTTCCGCCCCCCGCTCGAACACGAATCTTCGGGCGACAAGGACCGCGACATCCTCGCTATCACACAGGCCTGCACAACGGCCATCGAAGACATCATCCGCGAACATCCGGAACAATGGATGTGGCAGCACAACCGCTGGAAAACCGATCCCCCGGAAAACCCGGAAAACTGATTTCGCGAGAAATTGGGTGATAGTTGCCGGGAACGCTATTTCGCGGTTTCTCGCAGCAGCTTGAGTTCGATGCTGTCCACAAGCGCGAGCCAGCTCGCCTCGATCACATTTTCGGACACGCCCACGGTGGTCCAGGACGCATGACTGTCGCGTGATGTGATGAGCACGCGCACTCCCGCGGCCGTGCCCGCGCGCTCGTCCAGCACGCGCACCTTGTAGTCGGTGAGGCGCATGTCCTCGAGGCTCGGGAACATGGGTTCGAGGGCTTTGCGCAGAGCGTTGTCCAGGGCGTTGACCGGGCCGTCGCCTTCGGCGGCCGTGAACTCGCGTTTGTCTCCCATGCGCACCGCTATGCTGGCCTCGGAGAAAATCTCGCCGGTGCGGCGGCGCTTGGTCACCACGATGCGCAGGCCCTCTAGCTCAAAGAAGGGCTTGAACGAACCCAGGGTTTTGCGCACCAGGATCTCGAAGGAGCCTTCTGCGCCGTCGTATTGGTACCCGCGGAATTCGGCTTCCTTGAGGCGGGCGAGCACCTTCTTCACGGCCGCGGCGTCCATGGAAATGTTCATGCGTTCGGCCATGGTCAGAACATTGGCCTTGCCTGACTGGTCGGACACAAGCATGCCGCGCGCATTTCCCACGCTTTCGGGTTTGATGTGTTCATAGGTGACGGGGTTCTTGCGCACGGCGTCCGCGTGGAATCCGGCCTTGTGGGTGAACGCGCTGGCGCCCACGAAGGGGCTGTTCGGGGGCAGGGGGCGGTTGGCGAGTTCGCTCACCATACGGGCAAACGGGGCCAGGCGTGCGATGTTTTTGAGAGGAATGGTTTCATAGCCCATTTTCAGGGACAGGTTGGCGATCACCGCGCACAGGTCCGCGTTGCCGCAGCGTTCGCCGTATCCGTTGATTGTGCCTTGGACCTGGGCCGCGCCCGCGCGCACCGCGGCCAGGGTGGCGGCCACGGCCGTGCCCGAGTCGTTGTGAACATGGATGCCGATGGGGGTGGACAGGGTGTCCCGCACACGCAGCACAGCGGCCTCGATGTCCCATGGGAGCGCGCCGCCGTTGGTGTCGCAAAGCACCAGGGCGTCCGCGCCCGCGTCCTGCGCCGCGCCCAGGCATTGCAGCGCATAGTCCGGGTCCAGAAAAAACCCGTCGAAGAAATGCTCGGCGTCGAAAAACACTTCGAGGCCCTTGCTTTTGAGGTATTTCACTGTATTGCCGATCAGCTTCAAATTGTCATTGTTGGAAATTCTTAAAACCTCGCGCACATGCAGGCTGGAAGCCTTGCCCACGATGCAGGCCGCGGACGGCTCGACTTGGAGCAGCGCTTTGAACGCGGGGTCCTTTGCGGGTGTGACGCCCGGGCGGTGCGTGCTGCCGAAGGCCACGATGCGCGCGGTTTTGAATTTCATGCCGCGGATGCGTGTGTAGAACTCGCGGTCCTTGGGATTTGCTGATGGCCAGCCCGCCTCGATGTACGGCACGCCCATGGCGTCGAGTTCCGCGGCGATGCGCAGCTTGTCTTCCAGGGAGAAAGAAATGCCCTTTGTCTGCGCGCCGTCCCTAAGGGTGGTGTCGTAAATTGTGATGAGCGTTTTCTTGGCCATGTCAGGGAATTCCAAAGAGGGTTCTGCGGCCTATGTGGCCGCGATTTGTTATGCGGGCGGGATGACCTTGCGCCAGTATTCGAGGATATCCTTGAGGGTCTGCTCGAAAGGAATGACAGGCGTCCAGCCCGTGAGCGCTTGTGTGCGCGAGAAGTCGCCCTGGAGCACGGGCACATCGGAGGGGCGCAGGCGCGCGGGATCCATCTGCACGGATATGTCCGCGTTTGTCATTTCCAGAAGCATATTGAGCATGTCACCGATTCGTACGCTCTTTCCCGAAGCGATGTTGTATACTTCGCCGGGTTCTCCCTTTTGCAGCAGGAGCCAGTAGGCGCGCACGGTGTCGCGCACATCCGTGAAATCGCGGCGCGCATCGAGGTTGCCAACGCGGATCACAGGTTCGGCGTGGCCTTTCTCGATGTTCACGATCTGCTTGGCGAAGTTGCTTGTGACGAAGATGTCGCCGCGGCGGGGGCCTTCGTGGTTGAAGGCGCGGGTGCGCACCACGCGCAGCCCGTAGCTCATGGAATACTGGTAACCCATGAGATCCTGGGCGACCTTGCTGACCGCATAGGGGCTTAAGGGACGCAGGGGCGCGTCTTCGGTGATGGGCAGCTCGTGCTCGTGCACCATGCCGTATTCCTCGCTGCTGCACGCGAGCTGGATGGCTGTGTCCTTGAGGCCGAGATCCTTCATGGCTTCAAGTATGTTGAGCTGTCCCATGATGTTGTTGCTCAAGGTGTCGCCGGGCGAATTCCAGCTTGTGGGAACGAAGCTCTGCGCGGCGAGGTGGAAAATGCCGTCCGGGCGGATGGCGCCGAGCAGAGCCTTGACGGATGCGTAGTCGCGCAGCTCGCACTCGCGCATGTCCAGGCGCGCCTGCACTGCGGGCGAGAGGTTGTCCATGCGCGAACGCGGGCGCACGGTTCCGAACACCTGCACTTTTTCTTCCAGAAGCAACTCCGCCAGGTGGCTGCCGGCGAAGCCCGTGATGCCTGTGATGAGGACCTTCATTCCGGGGGATATCCCTTCAGGTGGCGATTGGCTCGGGGGTTATCTGCCGCAGGTAGGCGCGGGCGCACACCGCGGCCAGATCGCGCACGCGGCCGATGAGTTCCTGCCGTTCGGTCACGCTCACCGCGTTGCGCGCGTCGAGCAGATTGAACAGGTGCGAGCATTTGAGCACCTGATCGTAGGCCGGGCGCACCAGTGAGCGCGCGCACAGCGCGCGCGCCTCGGACTCGCAGTGGTCGAAGGTGCGGAACAGGCCCTGCACATCCGCGTGCTCGAAATTGTATGCCGAGTGTTCTTTTTCGTTTTGGAGATATATGTCGCCGTAAGTCAGCCCCGGCGTCCACACCAGGTCGTACACATTATCCACGCCCTGGATGTACGCGGCGATGCGCTCCAGTCCGTAGGTGATCTCGGCGCACACCACATCCAGGTCTATGCCGCCGACCTGCTGGAAGTATGTGAACTGCGTGATTTCGTTGCCGTCCAGCCACACCTCCCAGCCCAGTCCCCAGGCGCCGAGCGTGGGCGATTCCCAGTCGTCCTCAACGAAGCGGATGTCGTGCTTTGCCGTATCCAGATCCAAAGCTCTAAGGCTCTTGAGGTACAGGTCCTGCACATTGTCCGGCGAGGGCTTGAGGATGACCTGGAACTGGAAGTAGTGCTGAAGGCGCATGGGGTTGTCGCCATAGCGTCCGTCCGCGGGGCGGCGCGAGGGCTGCACATAAGCCACGTTCCAGGGGTCCGGCCCCAGGGCCTTGAGGAATGTGAAGGGGTGCATGGTGCCCGCGCCCATCTCCACATCGTACGGCTGCGCGATCACGCATCCGTAATCGGACCAGTACTTGCTGATTCGAAAGATGATTTCTTGAAATGTCAGTGTTTTCATAAACAGATGTATAACCTTCCCGGATTGCGGATTCAAGCGCGGTTCAGCGCGACTTGCTGATGAAGTCCATGATAAAGTTGTTGGATTCCTTGTACCAGTGGAAGTTCATGGTGCTGCCGTAGAAGTCGTAGTACATGTGATAGATGCTGGAAGAGAAGTGGCCGGTTTCGAGGTCATAGGTGGCGGTTGTGGCGAAACGCACCTTTTTGCTCAAGGCGTAGTTGAGCGTACCCTGAATGCTGCTGAATTCGCCGCTGGCAATGTTGTAAGAGGACGACAGCCGGGTACTCCATTTGAGGCCCGGGCCGAAACTGAACGAGGTGGTCACATACTGCGCGGTGCGCATGTCCGTGGAGTCGCTCTGGTCCTGGCTGTAACGGTAGGTTGTCGAGAACATGCTGGTTTTGCCGAAGCGGTAGTTGTAGCTTACATTGGCGGCCATGTTGCTGCGGCTGTCGCCGTCGGCGTTCATGCCGAAGCCCCCGCCCATGCTGGCGCTGACGCTGCCTTTCGGCCCCACGGACCAGCCCGACCTGTTGAGGCTCACGCCCGCGAAAGCGCTGGTCTGGGGTTCGCCGTACTGGTAATCCGAATATCCGAGGCTGTAGTACATGCTGTGGCTCAATTTGCGCCCTTTCCCGTGGTACTTGACCGGAGGGTTGAGGGAAAAATTGGATGAGAGCATCCCGTAACCGGTCTTGTGGTTCCAGGCGCCCTGCACATAGCCCATGAAGCTGCTGCGACCCATGCGGCCGTTGATGGTGTAGTTGAGGTTTTCCTGCCCCTGGGCGTCGTAGCGCAGATTGAGGCTGTGGGATTTCATGCTGCGGGTGAAACGGTTGAGGGTCAGGTTCATGGCGCCGGACTGCGTGCCGATGCCGTCCATGCTGAACAGAGCGTTGGTGCGCTTGCCGAGAGAGAACTGCTGATCCACGCCCACGCCGAAATGCCGGGGGCCTGCATCTTTGTAGGTCACATTGAAGAAGCCCTTGTTGTCTTTTCTTTCGCTGTAGCGCACGGCCACGCCGAGCGAGAAATTCTCATTGCTGCTGTATTTGACATTGCGCAGGCGCCAGTTGCCGGGCGTGACCTTGCCTGTGTCGTTGGTGTAGTAGGGCAGGGTCAGAGCTTTGCCGTCCTTGATGTAAACGCTAGCGGACCATGCTTCGTACTTGTCGCCCGGGGACATGCGCATTTTGCGCGCGGACACGCTGGTGAGCGGCTCGTCGAACTCGCCCTCCATGAACTCGCCCTTGCGCAGTTTGGGCAGGGGCGCGCTTTCATCGAGCGCCGCGCCCTGGAACCAGTAGCGCTGCACCTGCCCCGTGGTTTGCAGCAGCATGCCCTGGATATATTCGAGGTCCATTTGCAGCAGGTCGCCGTGCAGCACTCTGCGGGAGCCGGACTGCGCGCCTTCGGCTTCATCGCGCAGGGCTTCGGCTTCTTCGGCGGTC
>JAGUYV010000423.1 GCA_020061125.1 bacterium
ACGAGCACGAAATTGGCGTCGCTGTTGGCCAGGGCCGCGCTGGCGGCGATGAACCCGCTATGCCGGCCCATGAGCTTGACCAGGCCGATGCCGTTGGGGTACCCTTCGGCCTCATAGTGCGCGCTGCGCAGAGCGTCCACGGCCGCGCTGAACGCGGTCTCAAACCCGAATGTCTTCTCTATATAGCAAATGTCGTTGTCTATGGTTTTGGGAATGCCCACAACGGCGATGTCCAGGCCGCGGCGGCGGATTTCCCGGTGCAGGTCCATTGCGCCGCGCTGTGTGCCGTCGCCGCCGATTACGAACAGAATTCCGATGCCGTAATCCTCGAGAGTGTCGGCCATCACGGCCGAATCCTGCGGACCGCGCGACGAACCGAGAATGGAGCCGCCCATCTTATGGATGTCCTTGACCCGCGCCGGGGTCAGCTCCAGGGGTTCGTGTCCCTCGTCCGGATTCAGTCCTGCGTATCCGAAACGGAAACCGAGAATGAGGCGGGACTTGTAGCGGTAGTGCAGTTCCATGACCAGGCCGCGGATCACATCGTTGATGCCCGGGCACAGGCCGCCGCAGGACACGATGGCCGCGGGCGTGGTTTCGGGGTGGAAGAAAATTTTTGCGCGCGGGCCGGCCTTCTCGAAGCTCGGAGGCGGGCCGGCCGCGCCGCGGTTCTGTTCAAAGAAGTTCAGGGTGGGCGCCAGAAGCACGCGCTCGCCGTCGTCCACGAAATGCTTGATGTTGAATGGCGAATCGAATTTGCATTCGCCAAGGTTTTCCACTGTGAAATCGCTGATGTTCATATCGAAAGCCTTGCGCCCTTTAAGACACCCGGGCGCCGTTGGGCGGGTCGCCCTCGGGCTGGAGCATGAGGGGCTTGTCCCCATGCGTGGCGCACAGGACCATGCCGCGGCTCTCCACGCCCATGAGCGTTTTGGGTTCGAGGTTGGCCACGAGAATCACGCGGCGGCCGGGCAGGTCCGCGGCTTTGTAGGATTTTCCGATGCCGGCCATGACCGTGCGCTGCTCCACGCCGATGTCCACGGTGAGCTTCACCATTTTGTCGCTTTTCGGCATTGCCTCGGCCGTGAGGATCGTTCCCACGCGCAGATCCCATTTCATGAAATCCTTGATGCCGCGCTCGGGCTTGAGCGGTTCCAGTTTCTGCGCTTCCTTCTCTTTGGTTTGCGCGAAGCCCTGGAGCTTTTCCTTTTCCGCGGCCATGTCCTTGTCCGTGAGGCGCTGGAACAGGATTTGGGGCTGGGCCAGGGTGAATCCGGTTTTGGGCAGGGTGGCGAAGGCGTCGTGGAACGGCACTTTGTCCAGGGGTTCTGTTTCGCCAAGCATGTCCCAGATTTTGAGCGCTGTGTCCGGAAGGAACGGGAAGGAGGTCACGGCGAGCCCGCGCACCAGGCGGATGCAAGTGTGCATGATGTTGGCGGCGCGGGTATTGTTTTCCTTGAGCGCGGTCCAGGGAGCCTGGGTGTCAATGTATTTGTGCGCCATGCGCGGGATGTCCATCATAGCTTCGAGAGCGCGGCGGAACTGGAACGAGTCAATGGCCGTGGCGCATGCCGCGGCGCTGGCTTCGGCCGCCTCGATCAGCTCAATGTCCGCGCGGTCCGCGGCTTCTCCCTCATATTTGGGAATCGCGCCGAAATTCTTTCCCGTGAATGAAATCACGCGGTGCACGATGTTTCCGTACACATTGGCGAGTTCATTGTGGCGCGCGCCGAAGTCGTCCCACTGGAACTCGGTGTCGCGGGTTTCGGGCATCACGCTGCAAAGGTAGAAGCGTGCGGAATCCGCGGGGTGGCGGTCCAGGAAATCCAGGGGATCTATGTACCAGCCCTCGCTCTTGCTGAACTGTTTTCCTTCGAGGTTCAGAAAAGCGTTAGCCGGCACCGTGTCCACGAGTTTCCAGCCGTTTTCCTGTCCGTGGCACATGATGGGGAACATGACCGCGTGGAAGAAAATGTTGTCCTTGCCGATGAAGTGGACCAAGCGCACGAAGTCAGGGTTTTCGGGCTTCCAGAATTCCTTCCACCGCTCCTCCTGGCCGCGGTTGCGGAACAACTCGATGGTGGAGGAGATGTAGCCGATGGGCGCGTCGAACCACACATAGATGACTTTGCCCTGGGCGTCGGGGTCGTCCACTGGCAGGGGGATGCCCCATTTGAGGTGCCGGGTGATGGGCCGCGGCTTGAGGCCGTCGCCGTCCTTGACATAGCTTTCGGCTTCGCGCAGCACATGCGCGCGCCATTCGGGTTTGCTTTCGAGCCATCCGGTGAGCCATTCCTGGAAGTGGTCGAGACGCAGGACCCAGTTGAAGGTGTCGCGCATGACCGGGGTAGCGCCGCAGATTTTGCAGACGGGTTCTTTAAGCTCCGCAGCGTCGAGAGTGCGGCCGCAGGCGCCGCATTCGTCGCCGCGCGCGCCGGGCTTGCCGCAGTGCGGGCACACGCCCGAGATGTAGCGGTCCGCCAGGAACAGGTCGCATTTCTCGCAATAGTATTGCGCCTCGGCGCGTTTCTCGATGTGCCCGAGTTCGTCCAGGCGCTTGTAAAACTCGCAGGTCATGGGGTAATGCGGGTCCTGGCGCGAGGTCTGCGAGAAATTGTCGAAGCTGATGTTCATGCGGTCAAAGATGGACTTGATGAGCGCGTGGTTTTCGGCCACATGTTCCTGTGGCGTGATGCCGCGCGCTTCGGCGCCGATGGTGATGGGGATGCCGTGGTCGTCCGTGCCGCCCACATAAATGATGTCCGCGCCGCGCATGCGGTGGTAGCGCACGAAGATGTCCGCGGGCAGATATGCGCCCGCTATGTGGCCGAAATGAATGGGGCCGTTGGCGTAGGGCAGGGCGCTGGTAACGAGTATCTTGCGGTTGTCCATGGCGGATGAAAACACTCCCTGAAACATTGGCCGCGGCGGGCCGCGGCGTCTGGTCATTGTAACATCGGGCCGCGCAAACCTCAACCGCGCGCGGACCGGATCATAGCATGACGGTGCGGCGGCGGCGGGTCAAGTTTTTCGCTTTCAGCCGATAGCGTTTTATTCCCAGAACTGGGGAATGTCGCCCGCGGCCAGAAGCAACCCGTTCCTGCTGTCTGGGAAAATGTCCTTGATGTGAGCCATGGGATTGGCGATGTCCAGAGAGCCGTTGCGAAATTTCAGGATGCGCGCCTCGTCGTTGGCCACGGTGTAGCCGATCACAAGCTCGTCCCTGCCGTCTTTGTCGAAATCCGCGGCCGCCAGGGTCAGCCCGGCTTCATAAGTGGGAACCGCCTGGGGATGGGAATCCAGCACGGTGAATCTGCCGTTCGCGTACTTATAAATCACAAGGTCGGAATTGCCGGCTTTCTTGGTCACAATGAGTTCGTCTCGCCCGTCTCCGTCGAGATCTCCGCCGATGGCGTAGCAGCCGTCTCCGTAGGACCCGGGGAATACATCAATCAGCTCGGCCATGGGCTGCGACATATCGAGCATGCCGTCCGCGGATTTGTAAACGCGCACTTCGTCGTTGGACACGGTGGTGCAGAGCGCGAGTTCGTCCGTGCCGTCGCCGTCGAAATCTCCGGCTGCCGGGACCAGGCCGGAGGCATAACCGGGAAGGGGCGACGCGATGCGCTGCCTCTCGGCCATGCGGCCCTTTTCATAGCCGAACACCGCCAGTTCGTTGCGATCATAAGTGGTGGAGCCGACGAGTTCGTCAATGCCGTCGCCGTCGAAATCTCCGGTTTCCATGAAGATGCCGTTTTTATACCCGCTGAAAAAGTCCTCCAAATGGCTGAAAGGCACATCGAACTGGAATTGCCCATTCTGGAATGGGAACACGCGCATGTCGTCGTTGGCCACGGAATGGGCCAGGGCAAGCATGGCTTCGCCCGGTTTCTGGAAATGCCCGATGCGAACGCGCACGCCCGCATTGTATGTGGGATACATGATGTCCCGGGCCTGCACGATTTCGAAAACCCCGTCGCGGCAGGCGAGGAACCGCAGCGCGTTCGTGTTCACCGAAGTGCTGACAACCAGGATAGCGCCGCCGGTTGTGCAGGGGTCGGCGCTTGGGTACTTGAAATCCTGGGTCGGAATCCTGTCCACGCCCGGGCCGGGGGTGGGGAATATCGGGGTCGCGTCGCTGATGGTCACATCCTGCACGGCGTTGGCGAAATCAATCTGCGCCTGGCCGCTTAGCGTGCTTGCGAAATCGTCATAGATAATTAGAGCGGCGCGGCCCAGCGGGTTGCGAAGAAACCAGACCATGTCCTCGTCCATCTTGGGGTGGGATCGGCGCAGGGTGGACGCGGGCAGTTCCTGGGCCATGCGGCCGTCGTTGGCGAATTTCTGCATGTACACGATCCGGTTTAATTCCGAATCGTAAACGATGATGTTCATTTCGAGTTTGACGCTGTCGGTGTTGGATATATCCAGCGCGGTGACATCTCCAAACATGGCGTACCGGACATTGAGCATTTCCGCGAAAGCGTCCGCCGCGGCCCAGTCGAAGCGCTTGTTGACATCGTCAATGTTGTACGAGGTATATATTTTGCGCTGCATGTTCACGGCGAGGCGTTCGAACTGATCCGGCGGAACCACTTTGTATCCGAGGTCGTCGGGGAGCATGGTGGAAAACGACTGTTTAAGGCACCGGTTCAGGCCTTCGCGCTCTTTCTCGAAGAACCCGAGATCCCAGCCTCCGGGGATGACATCATCGAGTTGTCCGCGGTTGAAGCGCAGCGGCGTCCACACGCCGAAGAGCGCGACACTGTCCTGGCTGGCCTGTTTGGCTTGCGCGCATGCGTCATAGCACGCTGTGACAATCAGCGCCGTCACAAAAATTTTTATCAATATGTTCTTCATCTCAATCAGCCCCGCTTCCTTTTGTTGACTATTCATGCGCCGTGCGGCCCGGATCTTTCACGGCGCGTCCGCATCCTGTGGATTTCACGCTCCCGCGCCGCCGGAAACTGCGGATCATTGGTCCGGCTCGTTCGGGAATCCTTTGCCGAAAGACACATTGCGAAACGCGTTCGACAACTCCGGTTAACGCCAACCATATATTATCAGTGAAACTGTGTTAAGGGCAAATCTCGATTGATTGGAAACCATTGTGTTTGCTCAAGACGAATGTTCATACAATATGGCGGACGCTCGGCTTTGGCGCAATCCATACCGGAAAAGGTTGCGGCGAATCAGGCCATCGTGGATAATACGGAATTGAGGCAAAAGCGCCTGCCCGAAGAGACAAGGAGACTGTCGCATGGGAAATCCCAGGGATGATCATGAAAGCGGAGCTGCAAAAGGGACAAGGCAGAAACGCATCCGGTACTGCACGCGATGCATCATGCCCGAGACCAAGCCGGATCTTTTCATTGATGAAGAAGGCGTGTGCAGCGCATGCCGGAACATGGAGAACAGGAAAGCCATTGACTGGGACCAGCGGCGCGGCGAGTTGAAACAAATTCTCGAGAAATACCGCTCCAAGGATGGAACCCGGTATGATTGCATCATTCCCGTGAGCGGCGGCAAGGACAGCCATTACCAGACCATCCGGATGCTCGAGTTCGGCATGAACCCGCTCTGCGTGACCGCTACTACCTGCAGCCTGTCCGAGATTGGCCGCAGAAACATCGAGAATCTCAAGAGCCTGGGCGTGGATTACATCGAGGTGACCACGAACAGAAAAATCAGAAGAAAAATCAACCGGCTCGGGCTGGAGCAACTGGGAGACATCTCGTGGCCGGAGCATGTGACCATATTCACCATACCCGTGAGAATGGCGATGCGGTTCCGTGCGCCCCTGATTATCTGGGGCGAAAATCCGCAGCACGAATACGGAGGGCCTGCGGCCGCGGCAGACGACAATGTGCTCACCCGGCGCTGGCTCGAGGAGTTCGGCGGCATGCTCGGCCTTCGCGTGAATGACCTGGTCGGCGTCAACGGCATTGAGCGCAAGCACCTCATTCAATATGTGTATCCCACGGACGAGGAATTGCGGGAAGTGGGCGTCACCGGCCTGTTCCTTGGCTATTATCTCCCCTGGGACGGATACAACAATGTGCTGATTTCACAGGCCCACGGGTTCGAGACCTACCCCGGGCCGGTGGAAGGCGCGCTGGTCAACTATGAGAACCTGGACAACATGCAGACCGGAATCCACGACTATTTTAAGTTCCTGAAGTACGGCTTCGGCCGGGCCACGGATCACGCCTGCATGCACATCCGCCGAGGCCGTCTGTCAAGAGAGGACGCCGTCAGGCTGGTCAAGATCCACGATGGAAAGTTCCCCTGGGAATATCTGGGCCACAGGCTCGAGGACATGCTTGCGGAAATGGACATGTCCGTGGATGAATTCATCCGGATATGCGATAAATTCACCAACAAGAAACTCTTTCTTCAAGACTCGCGCGGCAATCTCGTCAAGGACCGGCACGGCAATCTCACGAAGGTGAACTACGACAACGAATGAGAGTGGCGGTGATTGACTACGGGATGGGCAACCTGGATTCGGTTGTCCGTGCCGTGGAGGAGTGCGGCGGCTCGCCGGTACTGACAAGGAGCGGGCGGGACATCGCCGAGGCCACGCACATCATTCTGCCCGGCGTCGGGGCGTTCGCCGAAGGAATGGAGCGCCTGCACAGCCTTTCGCTGGTGAAGGCGCTGGAGGAACAGGCGCTGGGGTACGGCATTCCGTTTCTCGGGATCTGCCTCGGGATGCAATTTCTGGCCTCGAGAGGAACCGAGGGCGGAGACATTCCGGGCCTGGGCTGGATTGAAGGTGAAGTGAAGAAGCTGGAACCCGTGAACGGCGAGCGCATCCCCCATGTGGGGTGGAACGATGTGGAGCATGACGCGCAGAGCGAGCTTTTCCGGGACATTCCCTCGGGCAAAGATTTCTATTTCGTGCACTCGTACCATTTCCAGTGCGCGAATCCCGTTGATGCGCTGGCCGCCACGCCATATTGCGGGGGCTTCGTGTCCGCCGTGGGCCGCGGCAATGTTTTTGGGGTGCAGTTCCACCCGGAAAAAAGCCAGAGGGCCGGATTTCAGCTCATCAGAAATTTCCTTGCCATGAGGTAACATGATCAAGACGCGGCTGATACCGACCCTGCTGTACAAGGACCTCGGGCTTGTCAAGGGCGAGGCCTTTGACAGTTGGCGACGAATCGGCGGCGTGGTGCAGTCTATCCGCGTGTATAATCTTCGGGAAGTGGACGAGCT
The DNA here is from genome assembly GCA_020061125.1 of bacterium. Classification (GTDB taxonomy): domain Bacteria; phylum UBP15; class UBA6099; order UBA6099; family DSWB01; genus DSWB01. The sequence goes on from JAGUYV010000423.1 coordinate 7,222, forward strand.
TGTTTTCCTTGACATTTCCGCCACGGGCGAGGGCCGGCCGCCGGATTTCGAGGCCATAGACGAGTATGCGGACAACTGTTTCATGCCGCTCACCGTGGGCGGGGGCATCCGTACGGTCGAGGATGTGAGGAAGCTGCTGGCCGCGGGCGCGGACAAGGTGGCGATCAACACCGCCGCGGTCAAAACCCCGGAAATCATCCGGGACACGGCCAGGGTGTTCGGCGCACAGTGCGTCGTGGTGTCCATAGACGCGCGCGCACGGCCCGGAGGCGGCCACGAGGTTTTCATCAATTCCGGCGCTCTGGCCACAGGGCTTGATCCCGTGGAGCATGCCCGCATGGCCGAATCCATGGGCGCGGGGGAATTGCTGGTCACTTCCATAGATCACGACGGGTTGCTGGCCGGATACGACATCAAGCTGATCAAGGCGGTAAGCGATGCGGTGTCCATTCCCGTGATTGCGTCGGGCGGCGCGGGCAAACCCCAGGATTTCGTGGACGCAATTCAGCAGGGGCATGCCACCGCGGTTGCGGCCGCGGCCATTTTCCACTTCACCGAAACCACGCCTTCGGAAGTCAAGGCTTACATGAAACAGGCGGGCATAAACATGCGGATCTGACCGGTCCGGCCAGTCGAAGCATATGCGGCACAACAAGGTTGATTGCATGCCGAAATTCAAACTTTACATTTCCGACCACAACCGGGTTCTCGCGGATTTGCGCAACCACCCGGATGTCGAGGAAGCGCCTCTGGTGAGCGCGGACGCCGTTGTGGTCTGGCAGGATTTCCGGGACCTGAATCGCGACATTGTGATGTTCAGCAACGCCATGGGCATTCCCACGCTGGTGATGCAGCACGGCTGCAACCAGGTTATCGAGTATCTGCCGCCGTCCGAAGACGAACCCATGCAGTTCCCGGTCTTCGCCTCAAAAGTCATGGTCTGGGGGCCGTACGACAGGGAGAGACTGATTGAAACCGGTTATCCTCCGGAAAGAGTGATCCTTACCGGCCCGTCCATGTTCGACAATCTTCCGCCAAAGAAAGAACACCAGGGTATCAACATCGTCAATTTCCCGCTCAAATGGGATGAGGATGTCGAAGAGAACTACGAGGTTCTCCGAGCGCTGCTCGAAGCCGGGAAATATAATGTGACCACCAAGATCGTCCAGGAATTCCATAATGTGAAACGCTTCGAGGCCATGCACAGCAAATACGGCGGCCGGGTGGTGGCTACCTCGTGCAATGCGCCGGACCATTTCGGCGCGCTGTACGATCTCGCCGCAACTGCGGACCTGTTCCTCGTCAACTGGTGCGGCGTCACCCCGGCCCTCATAGCGGATTGCATGGACATCCCCATCGTATACGCGGATGTGTTCAAGCCCCGGCGGCTGCTGGGTTCGGACAAGTTATATCACTTTGTGGATCCGGGCAACGGGGATGTGGTGAGCGATCTGTCCCGGCTTACGGAAGTTATTGACTACAACCTCGATCACCCCGGACACAACCGGGACAAGCGCCGGGCGTCGGCCCGCAAACTGGCGAATTTCGGGGCAGAGGGCAAAGCCCTGGACCGGATTCTGGAAACCGTGAAGGCTGCGGTCACGGAAGCACGCCCGGATTCCGTGGCCAAAACCGTGTTTTCCCAGCTCGGTCCAAATGAAGCAGCGCTTCTCTCCGAGAGCATCGCGGACTTCCTGGACGACAAGGGAGAGCACAGGGCGTACAGGCCTTACGCCGCCGCTCTACGGTCACAGGAGCCTTATCTCGTCGTCGAGTCCGTTCCGGGTTTCCCCGGCGAGGTTCTTGTGGCGGAAATCCCGGTGGGAACGGATTACGGGCAGCTTCCGTTTGCCGCGGAAAACGCGGTGACAACTCTCATCGGGAAACACGCGCGTGTTGTGCGGCTGGACCAAATCGCCTCGCAGGTTGCGCCTGGCGCTGTGGACCTTGTTTTCGACTCGAATTATCCGCGCTCCGCCACGGAGCTGGAAACCCGGCTTGCGGCATATTCCGGTCTGCTCAAACCCGGCGGCAGTCTCCACATGATGTTTCCCAACCCCGGGGCTTACAAAACCAGGGTCAAAATCAGGCTGGGGCGTCCCGCGCCCTGGTCTTTATCAAAACCGTTTCCTTCCCCCGCCAGCGTGATGCGAACCATTGAGCGGAGCGGATTCCGGGAAGTGTCTCGGGAATGGATTCGTCTCTCGAAATTTCATGTCCCCAGCGCGGCTTCACGGGAAGAGTTCAAGCTGCGGCTCGCCGGTTCTTTTTACCGCATTTTCAAGGGCCTTCTGCCCGAAACAATGGGAAGCGCCCTGGCCCTTCATTACACAAAATCCTGAACACGCTCATTTGTTTGTGCAAACACGGATGAAGGCAACCGGTGCTTTCCCGTGGCAGCCGCGCCTGAACCTTGAATAATACCGGCCAATTCGCATTTGCCCCGCGCCGCGTTTTTATGTAAGATCGGGAGAGCGTTCCGAGCCGGCTTTCGCGGCTGTGTGCGGCAAGCGGACCGGGGCGCTCCGGCATTCCCCATAAATTTCGTGAAAAGGACGGTTCCGGCGATGCATCCCAAGGCATGTTGTTCCATCAAACCGCTGCTGGCGGCGTTTG
>JAGUYV010000002.1 GCA_020061125.1 bacterium
CCAAGGATCCATTCGGCTTCCGTGGTGGCGCGCGCGATAGAGTTGGCCTGTCTGCGGGCGCCGGTCATGGCCTGGGCGCTGGCCTGTGTGCCGCGCGATTCCTCGGGCGCTGCGGCCAGCGCCGACGATGGCGGAGCGCTCTTGCTGATGCTGAAATTCCAGGCGATGCGCTCCTGTGCGCCGCCGCCTGTGCGCTGCGCTTTCACCGTGACGGTGTGCGCGCCGTCTCCGATGTTGCCCTGTGGAGAATAAAATATGTACTGGTCCGTGAAATCGCATGCGGCGGTGATGTCCTTGCCGTCCAGCTCCAGACGGATGGACCGGCGATCCAGGTCACGGGGCAGTTCGTCGAATCGCAGGCCGATGACCGGGCGCTGCGCGGAGATCGTGTCTCCGGGCCGCGGATACGCATACATGAGCGGCTTGGCGCCGGCCACATGGAAGTTCCAGTCCGCGACCACGATTCCTTGCCCGTCGGGAGTGAACATTTTCAGCAACGCATGGTGGCGGCCTGCAGCCAGGTCCGAGGACGGGGAATAGAAGATGTAATCCGGTGTTATCTGGCTGGAAGCCGTGACATCCGCGCCATCGAGCAACAGCAGGAATTTCGATCCCTGCGCGCGGTTTTGCATCGCTCGGAAATCCGCGCCTATGACCGGTCGCGCGGTCTGCAAACTCGATGAGGGTTGCGGAAAAGTGATGACGCCGTCCTTGACGAAATCCGAGGCCGCCGCGGACTGTGCGGGCTGCGGGGGCGCACCCTTGGGCTTAATCGGCTGCCCCGGCTTGGCCGCGGCGCCGAGATCCACACAAAAGGCCGTTATAAGCAGACATGCAAAAATTGCGGCCACCATGAAACGGCCAAGGAAGGATGGAACGGACCTGTATTGCGCGATGTGCATAGTCGTCTGATTCATCGCACTGCGGCTTTGGCGCCCGCAGATTCTTTTTTTACAGTCCTATTAATACCTGATTCGCGCGTTCAAAACAATATCGGAGCAATATTATGTCCACGCGCCGCGGAATTGCGTTCGTCACTCCGAAGCGAAAATAAGCTCGCAATCCGCGCTGGCTTTGATTACATAGCCTTTCCATGCTTTCATGACCGCCGCGCTGTTGGGCGAATAGCCGCCCGCGTCGTCGTACTCGTACAGGACGGGATCCACAAGACCTTGCTGCGCCGCCTGTTCCAGGGAATAGGTTTCACCCGCCCAAGCGATGCGGATGTTGTCCGCCCACGGAATGTCGGCGGTGTAGGGATTGCCGATGAGGTTCCAGCCGTTCTTCAGCGGCAGAGTCAGCGCGTAATCCATGGGAATGGACCGGCCGGTGACGTCAATCTCGGTGGCGTTGTCCGCGTAGATCCAATAGCCCACGCCGGCCTGAATGTCCACTTTCTGCTCATGTTCCGTGTCGTACATCTCGCCGTCGAAGAACTGGTAGATGTTGAGGTTCGCGAAGTTGTCTGCGAGGTGCTCCCTGGCGTCGGTGTTCTGGGGATCGAGCGGGATGGTGATGAGGTTCCAGCCCGGCTGCACGGTGTGCGTGAGCCGCTGCTGGGACACGGCGCCTGCGCGCAGAGCCACACGGAATGTGCGCGGCGTGTCCGAAGAGGTGAAGGTGTATTCACCGTCGAGCCGCACGGGCACGCCGGTTTGCGCGTCCGTGATCGAGGCCTGGAAGGAATCCGGCAGTTCGGAGGCGTTGGGGAAGGTGACCGTGACCTGCCTTCCGGCCTGATCGGTTTCCACGGAGAATTCCCAAGTGTCCTCGCCCTGGAACGGCGCGCGCGCATCGCTTGCATAGCGGCCCGCGAATTTCTTCCATTGCGGTTTGTCGAAATACACGGACACGAACGGCTCGATGGTGGGCGGCTCGGGCCTGTCCAGCCCGTCGTATTCGGGATCCGCGGCCGCAATCACGGCGATGTAATTGTCATTGTCTTCGGCGTTCTCGGTGCGTGCGGCGACTTGCAGTTTCATGTCGTACAGGGGCTGGCGCACCACGCGCGCGATGCCGTTGATTTGCTCGGACCCCGGATCGAACAGCAGTTCGCAGCCCGAGGGCATGACGGTGCTGTCCGCGCATTTCACGAAATAGCCCACGCCGGTCTGCAGGCGGTCCGCCGCGCCCTTCTGAATGTACCCGTTGTTTGAATATCCGTACGCCACGCCACCGAGAATCCAGCCATTGGCTGCGGCGTTGGCCATGCTCAAGGTCTGGCTGGTGGCGGGATTGCGCACCTGCACATCGCCCCAGAGCATGTCTCGGTTGAACGGCACGCCGATCTGGTTCCACCCGTTCAGCAGGCTGATGGTTTTGCTTCCGGTGGTGGATTCCACTTCCACAGTGAGGTTCAAACTGATGTCACTGCCAAACGGCCGCACCCAGAACCCGTCGCCCGTGCCGATGCTGAAGCTGGTGTCGTACTTGTACAGAATGGGATCGTCCACGGTTTTTGCGGGATTCCATTTGCGGATGGCGTAGCTGCCGCTGCCAAGCAGGGACGACGGGTTGGAGCTTAGCGGAATTCCGGGGATGGAAATCATGGTCCAGGTTCCGGCCGGAATGGTGGCGGCGAGCGTTGATGTGTTGCTGATCGTCACTTGAACGCTGACCTGCGAGGTGTTGCCCGCCCGGTCCGTGACGGACAGGCGCAGAGTGTAGATTCCGGAACGGCCGGCCGAATCCCAGGAGGCAAGCGTGCTGTTGCTGACCGCGGAAGTTCCCGAGTAGATGGTGCGGTAAGCGGCGGGCGCTGCGCCCGGCCCGTATTCCACGGTGTAGGAGGAAACCCCGTTGCCGTCGGTTGCCGAACCGGATATGACCACGGTTCCGGAAACCGTGCCGCCCGCGGACGGCGAGGAAATGGCCGCGGTGGGCGGCGTGGTGTCGTAGATGACCGTGGCGCTTTGCTGCGCGGAATTGTTGCCCGGGTCCGTGGCGGTCACGACCAGAGAGTTGGAGCCGGAGACCAGGGTCACGGCCACGCTGAAAGTGCCGTCTCCGGCCGCGGTTGTGTTGAATGTGGAGCCGCTAAGCTGGTTGAGCACGGAGACCGCGGCGCCCGCCTCGGTCACGCCCGTGACGGTGACGGTGTTAACTCCTGTGACGGTTCCGTTGATTGCAATGGCGTCTCCTGCCGGGTCGAGATCCAGGGTGGGAGGAACGGTGTCCACAGACGGCACGCCGTCGCGCTGCACGGTGTTGGAATCAATGTTGGCCGCGGGCGATCCGTCCACGGCACGCACCACGAAGTAATAGCGCGTTCCATTCACGAACGGAGTGCCGTCGTTCAGCGCCGTTACGCGCAGAGTTGTGCTCGTGGTGGAGAACGAAGTTCCCGCGAAGTTCTGCCCGCCGGAGGTGGCCGACACAAACACGCGGTATGTGATGGGCGTGGAATCGTCAGTGGCCGGATTCCATGACACATCGAGCGCGCCGCCCACCTGCGGGTCGGAAACGGCTGTGACGCCCGCGAAGGTTGGCGGCGTGGTGTCGTTGAAGTTGATGGTGTTGCCGCACTGCACCGCGGATTCCACGGTTTTGATTCCATCGGAATTGATGGCCGCCACGGTGAAGCAGTATTGAATGTTTCCGGTCAGCCCGGTGAACTGGTACGCCGGGTTGGTTGTGGTTACGGTCTGCGTGGTCGGGCTTTTCATCTTGTATTCGAAGGTGGTGGGCGCGGCGTTTCCGTTAGTGTTCACATTGACCGTGAGAATGTGGCCGAGGTTGGTGCCGCCCTGCGCCACAGGCGGATCATACGACGCGGTGATGGAGGCGACATTGACCGCGTTCGCAAGCGTGCTGATGGTGAAGGTGTATGTAGCCGTCTCGTTATGCCACGCGCCGCGGGTTTCGGCGTTGTTGTCGCGAGTGACGATATTGTACTGGTACGGAGTGTCGGGCGTGAGGCTCGCGTCGTTGAGCGACAGGCCAGTGCCCCATCCGTAGGCCGTGGCGGTGGCGCTCGTGACGGTGTTCGTGCGGTACGCGATGATGCCCACATCGCCAACACGGTACCAGTCCTGGGTTTCTGCGAAGGATTCTCCAGCCCCGTTCAGAGCGCCGGTTCCGGAACCCTGATCCAGGGGCAGCGACCAAGTCAGGTTTATGGATGTGGGCGTTGTGGATGTAGCGTTAAGGGAACCCGAAACGCTCAATGGCGCGGCGGCGTCCGTGAATACATCTATATCCGCGACCGCGCCGGTGTCCGAGCTGTGCACATTGAACACGCGGTCCAGGCCGCGGAACCGGATTTCGTTGTGGCCGCTGATGGCGGGCGTTGTGTAAGACCATGTGGACACGGTGCCGCTTGCGGCCGTGGTCCAAGATGACGGTAAAGAGCCGGGAGAGTTGTTTCCTTCGATGCTGACCACATCAACGCGAAGAGCGCCGCTCTCGAGATCGGACAGGGTTCCGTTGGCGGTCAGTGTTGTGGAATTCGTGAAAATGTTCTGATCGTTCACCGTCACGGTTGAGGTCGCGCCGCCGTAGGATACGCTGGATAGCGTAAACACGGGTGAATTGGCGTCAATGTTGATGAAGACCTGATCCGTGGACCAGCCTGAATCATTGCCCACCTGGTCGTCGGCGCGGGCGCGTACGGTATAGCTCGTGGTTGTGTTCAGCGGATTCATGGTCCAGGTGTACTTGAAGTGCCCCGTTCCGCTGGGTGTGGGGGACACGGATCCGTTGCCGCTGCCTTCGGTTTCAAGGCCTGCGATCGGGGACAGGAACACGGCGCCGTTCGTGGTTTCCGTGAAGATGCTGGTTCCGTTGTTCCAGTCGTGGTACAGCTCCATGTTGTCCAGCGAATCCTGGTTGAACGCCAGATAGGTCTTGTCTACGGAAATGGGTTCGTAATACCTTACGGAGATGTTGAAGGTGTTGCTGGGCTTGACCCAGTATGTGGGCGTTGCCGGGACCGCGTCGAAGTATTCGTAATTCTCCACGATGACCTGATGCTGCTCGGGCGGGCCGGAGTCTATGTTCACATTGAGACCCACGGCGGGACCGCAGTTGCCGGCCAGGTCAACGGCTCTGACATAAAATGTCATTTCACCGGTCGTGCCCGACACGGCTTGGGTCATGGACGCGGTGGTGAACTGGTACACCGTGGTTGTAGCGTTGACCGTGCATGTGGCCCAGGATGGGGCTGTTCGCGGTAGCAGGCCTATGGAGTAGCCTTCATACGGCGACGGGCCTGTTGCCGGCGCGCTCCACGAGAAGTACGGACTGGGAACGAAGCTGTAATCGGGCGGATAGTCAATCTGCGTCACGCACCCGGCGTCTTCACAGGCGATGAGTCCTGTGACGACATCGGTGGCGTTGGTTTCCAGATTTGTGGAATCGCTAGTGTGCGTTGATTGGATATTGCCCGCGGCGTCCTTGAATTCGACCCATACGGTTTTGACTCCGTCGCCAGCCGAGCACCCGGGGCCGGACTCGATATTGAAGGTTGTGGTGCCTGTGGCGTAGGCTTGCCAGGCCGCTCCGGCAAGAGCGGCTTCGGTGCATGCGTAGCGCATCGAGTCGCTGGCCTGCATGGAGTTGCCGCCGTTGTCCGTGGTGGCGACCAGGATTTGGGGCGTGTTGTCGTTTGTCCACCCGGCGTTGTCAACGATGGATATGGTTCCCGTGTCGGGGGCTGTGCTGTCTATGAAGATGGTGAGCGTGGCGATGTTGTATCCGAGCTTTCCGGAATCGTCCTGGGCGACCACGCGCACAGTTGTCGTGGCGGTGATGGCCGCCACCGGGTTCCATGTGTAGGTTCCCTGATATGTATCCAGGCCCACAACGCCGCCGCGCGCCAGGCCTGTCGCCACGGTGGTCGAGGAAATCCATCCGTCCGTGGAATAATGGATGGAAATGGGGCCGGGGTTGTCTATATGATCATCCGAAACAGTCCAGGTGATGTCCTCGCTGGACCCGCCTCTCCACACCTCGCCCTGGCCCGGATTCTGCACCGTAACCACAGGCAGCGTGCTGTCCATGACAAAGTCCGCGTTGCTGATGTCCTGGGTCACATTGCCCGCTTTGTCGTAAGCTGTGATTTTGATGCGCGCTGTGGTTGTGTCGAGTTCGGGCGTGTCCCATACATAAGAACCTGTGTTGAGCGTGTCCGTGGCCACGGTCGTTGGGAATGTCTGCGAGCCATCCGTATCCAGATAGATGGAAATGGGCGTGGTGGCCATGTTGGCGTCGGATGCGCTCCAGGTGATGGTATAGGTATACCCGGCTTTGGAGGGCACGCTTTCGCCGCCGTTGGGGTCGGTTACGGTGACGGACGGCGGCGTGGTGTCAATGATGATGGCGTCGGTGGCGTAGATACCGGCGTTGTTGGAGGCATCGCGCAGTCGCGTGTAAATTGTGCGGCTGCCGTCACCCGCGGTGAATGAATAGGTGCCCGTGGCGGCGTAGGCGAGCCATGCGCTGGCGTTGGTTGTGAAGGCGGCGTCCTGGGCGAACTGCATCTGCGCGGGCGCTCCGGTCACTGTCTGGAATGTGGCGTTCACGGCCAGACTATCCGAATACGCTTCGCTGCCGCTGGTGGTATCCGTGAGAATCACGCCCGCGAACCAGGGGCCTGCGCCATCCGTGACAGTACCGAAACTCTGCGACGGCGCGTCGTTGCCCGCCGGAGACATGTCCTGAACGATATTTGCCGCAGTTGTAAAACTGACCAACGCGGGAACCTGGTGCGTGTCGTATTGCCCCGCGTTTTCAGAATTGGTGACCGAAATTTCAATCATGCTCGAGCCGCTTCCGCAACCGCCCGCATTGCAGGTTTCGTTCGTGAGTGTATTGGATGTCAGATCCGCGACATTGAATTCGGACCGCGCGCCCGCTGGAATGGACACGGGTTCGGAGTATTGCAGACGGATCAGATCCACAAAACCGTTTTCCGTGCCCGTGGCTTCAGCTGTGGACGCGGCCACGATGACCGGCGCGGCGCCGTCCGTGACGGACGCGAATGTCTGCGCGATGGCCTCGTTGGCCTGGGCGGAAATGTCCACGATGTCCAGCGCGCCGCCGGTCTGCGCATAGTCAATGGTGGCGGGCAGTTCCGCAGTGTCCCATGCGCTTGCATTCTGGGAACTGGTGAGCGAGAACACCAGGGCCGTCGTGCCGCCGCCGCTCACATAGGTCTCTGCGGTGAGTGTGTTGGACGCCAGATCCGCGACATCCAGCAACCCGTCTCCGGCCTGGGTGGTGACAGCCTCGCTGAATGTCATGGTGATTTGGTCCACGAAACCGTTGCGCGTGCCGATGGCTTCGCCGGTTTGCGCGGCGATCATCACGGGAGCGGCCCCGTCGGACGGTGTAAGCAAACCCGTGGCAGGGGTCTCGTTGTTGACCCCGTCCTTAATGGATCCAGAGAGCTTGTTGTAGGAAAATTGCAGGCTGCCAACGGCTGTGTCTCGCGCTCCCGCGCCCTCGAGCAGCGTCAGATACATGGTCGAGCTGGTATTCCGCGTGACGATGTCAAGCGTGCCGCCGCTGGGAACTGTTGACACGCTCCAGTTGGCGGTGTCCACGCCGGGATTCTGTATGTCTTCCGAGAAATGGACTTCGATGCCGTCCACGCGTCCGTTCTGGTTCGCATCCAGCATCATGGAGTAAACTACTGCGGGCGCCGCCAGGTCAACTTCGGCGATAACCGCCTGCGTGGGCGTATCCAAAGCCGCGGTGTCCTGGAACCGGCCGGCGGCCTGCGTGAATGTAACGGGCAGAACCGCAGTGCCGGTGGCCGTGGTGTCGTCCGTGATGATCGTGATGAAATTGTCGTTTGGCACGCCTGGATCCGTGCTGTTGGATGCGGCAGTTCCCGCAGCGTCCGTGACATTATCCACGGACACAGCGGCTACTCCGCCCACAGTGAACTGCGCGGCGTCAGCCACGGAGATTGTGGAATCCGTCATGTATTCGCTGAACTGGATTGCGACTTCGTCAATGTTCCCGTCGCCGTCGGTGTCGAACTCGAAAACCTGGACGATGCTCGGATTGGTCGTATCCGCAAGCGTGGAAGTTGCGGCGGTGCGTGCGGCGTTGCCCGCGGCGTCATAGATGGACGCGGCCGCGGGCGCAACATAGTCGGTGTTCATGTCATTGACAAATGTCAATACCGATGAAAGCACAAGCGTGCCGGAAGCCGCACCGGCGACCGTGTTGAACGATGTTATGGTCCGCGTTAACTGAACCACATCAAAGTATGTTATGTCGCCGCTCGCCAGATCTCCGGCCGGGGTGGCGGGCGTTCCCGGCGCATTATAAACAGGTTCCGAAAAGAAAACTGTCACGGTGTTGGAACCGGCGTAGGTTTCCGTCCCGATGATGGATGGCGGCGCGCCATCGGTTTCCGTTATGCCGCCGCTGGCGAGATTCACGATGAAATTGTTCGCGGCGTCGCGCAGTGCGCCGCCGGTCACCGTGGTGTCGTACACTTCGCCAACCAGATCCGTGTCTCCCGTGGCATTCGGCACAATGGCGATGTAAAGAACTTTGTCGTCAGGCGTGTCAACAATATTGACCAGAGGACTGCGAAGTCCCGGAATGGACGATGTGTCGCTGACCGTCCAGTTCGCGGCATTGAAGTCCGCGTCCGTAACCGCTTCGGACAGGGTGACAACCATGGTGTCTATGGCGCCGTCCGCATCGTCATCCTCGGTCTTGACCGCCGTGACCACGGGGCGCGCGCCGTCAGTCTCGACTATGCCGCCGCTGGCAAGGTTGGCGGTAGTGTTGCCCGAGGCGTCGGCAAGGGCCACAGCCGTGGCCGTAACATCGTACACCTGCCCCACGAGATCCGTGTCTCCGGTCACATTCGGCGTGAACCCGATGTAGATCACATTGTCGTTGGCCACATCGGCCTCGGACACCGGCGCGGCCAGCGCGCCAGCCACGGCCGAGGTGTCGCTGATCGCCCAGCCCGTGTTCGTGAACGAACCGTCGCTCACGGCCTCGCTCAAGGTCACAC
>JAGUYV010000428.1 GCA_020061125.1 bacterium
CGGATCTGCGCCGCGACACCGCTGCGTTCATCAACCCCGAACACGATGAATTCTTCGCCGCACCGGCCATGCAAATTCTCGCGAACCAGCGCCGCGACATAACCTACCTGTTCCCCGGCGAATTCAACAGCCGCGAGTATCGCGCAATGCTGCGCGAACGCGCGGGCGCAACGCTCCCCGTAACCACCGAACAGCAATACGAACAACTCACGAACACGGTCACGGAAAGCACCGTCGCCCCCGAGGGCGCGCCCAAGGACTCCGCGCTCATGAAGCAGCGCGTGCTGTATAACCTCGTGATGCTGAACCAGACCATCATGGCCGAAGACGCGGCGCGGCGGCGGCCTGTGGCCTTCAACACCATCGCCTCCTTCCTTCGCAACGAGCGGTTCAACTGGATGTGCTTCAAGCCAGGGAATGCGTCGTTCCGCGCATGCCATTCGCAGTTCACCGCATGCGTGGACCGCTATCTGAACGCATCTCCGGAAATCAAGGCGCGCATCCGCGACAAAAAACGGGAATTGCTGCGCGACCGGAAATTTCTGGAGAAAGCGATCCGGGACAAGTACCGCACGGATCCGGCGCAGGCCGCGCCAGTCATGAAATTGCTGGAAAGCTACTTCGCGGAAATCGCCGCCAGCGGGAACGGGGAATATGAAGAGGACGGGCCGCGGCCCGGCGGCAAAGCGGGCGAACGCCTGGCGCGGTTCCTGGACATCGAGGACCTCATCAAGGAAAACATCATACTTCCGTATGTGGCCCTGATCACCGAGGCGTCCATGGGCTGCGACGCCACGCGCGAGGGGTTCACCGTGGAGTGCGCGGCGCGCAACATCGCCGACATCATGGGCCGCAAGGATATTGACCTGTTCCCCATGCCCGAGGCGGGCGCGTATTGTTTCATCAAGAATTTCCACTGGCCGTGGCGCGGGGTGGAGCGGATCATGCAGGATGCGCTGCACTCGCCCCTGCGGCGCGACCCCGCGGCCGCGCGGATCATGGCCGGGCATCTGGCGGACATGGCCGAGCACGCATGGATTCACAACAATGATTATCTTGGCGGAGCGCGCGGCGGGGACGGCGCCAAAACGCAGGACCAACCGCACCTGCAATGGCTTCTCGAAAACGCGGCACGGCTGTCGCCGGACAATGCGCGCGCCCGCTTTCTGCTGGCGCTGGTGGCCATGGAAAACGATCCGCATGGCGCTCTGGCCCAGGAGCAGCTCGAAGCCGTGCAGCGCACGCTCACCCGGCGCGAGGCGCGCTCCGGGTTGGACGATTATGAAACCTACATGCTTGTGGAAACTTACAGCCGGATGGGATTGCGCGACCAGTCCGATAAATACCTTGAACGCCTCGAAGGCGGCAGCCGCCTGCCCCTGTATTGACGCTGTTTCCTGATGACAAGAATGAGTTGTTCAAATGAGTGTTTTCCGGCATGTCCGGTGAGTGAAATCGCGCCGCGGATTGAGGCTCCTTACAAGACGCTTGAAATGTAGGGCGCGGTCGCCGAACCGCGCCATAATCTGTATCTAATGTCGAATGCGTATTGTGCACAATGTGGTTGCTTGCAAGTATATAGAAATGCCATTTAACAAGATATTTGTTGAAAGAAATTGCCATGCAGCACTGAATTAGGCGCGGTTCGGCGACCGCGCCCTACACATTCTCTCATAAATCAATCAATTTGAGAAAAGCAATCCGATTCTCACCAAAGGAATATCGTCCCGTGAAACCAGCGGTGATGCCGCGGCGGTTATTTCCGCGCCTCGGTTGCCGGAGGTTCGAGGTCGAACTTGAGGTGCACGAATCCGCCGTCGGGCGCGGGAATGGTTTTGAATGCAAGATGCATTTCGTAGGTCTCGGGCAACATGACCACGCTTTGCAGGGTGTTGCCCTTGCATACCGTGTTTTCGTGTTCGGGCGAGATTTGGCCGGTCTCGGGGTTGTATTTGTCTCCGAGGAACGCCATGGCCAGCTCGGGGTTCACTTTGCCCGCATTGTCCGTGAGCAGTTGGGTGAGGCGCTCGAACCTGTAAAAGGTTTCCTTCTTCTTCTCGCTGCCCAGGATGGCGTGGATTTTTTTCTGCGTTTTCTGCATGCCCGGATGCAGATAGTGGTTGGTGCGGATCAGCATCCCGTTTTCCGGGCCTTTGCGGAAGATGCGCGAGGCGTTCATTTCGGCGAGGAACCCGTCGTCAATCTTCCCGTCCGTGACCACGGCGTTGTAGCCCGTGGTGCGGGGCAGGGTTTCGAGGATTTCGTAAGCCTTGTCCAGAGTGTCCGCGTTCTGGAGCAGAATGCGCAGGTGGATCATGAACGGGGTGCCGTCCAGGGTGGCTTCATCCGAGATGCTGGTCATTTCGCCCATGGAGATTTTCTGCGCGTTCATGCCCGTGAGGGTTCCCGCCATGCCCGGCCAGGACAGGGACACGAAGGCGATGCCGTTGTCCGGCTTGATCACGAACACGGTGTTGGCCGCGGCGAGTTTGGCGTTGGACGACCAGTCCAGATTGCGGCCATGCACGATTTGCCCTGTGCCCGAGTGGCTTCCGAGAACCGCGAAATTCGAGCAGCTCGGCGCCACGCCGGACCAGATCGCGCTCACCACATCCAGAAAGGTGTTGGCCCAGAGTATGTGCTGGTATGGCACGCCCGCGCCCTCGGCGATGCCGTGCATTTCCTCGAGCAGATCCGCGGGAATGAATTTCTCAAGTCGCGGCGCATTACGCTCCATCACATCCACGCCCGCGCCGAAGAACTTCTTTTCCTCGTTGATGAAGTAATCGAGCAGAAAGTGGATTTCTTCCTTGAGCAGCGCGCCGTGCTGGAGGCCGATTTCGCGCGGCGTGCCCTGCAGGTGCACCACGCGCACGCCGTCCACATCC
>JAGUYV010000309.1 GCA_020061125.1 bacterium
CCTCGTACCTGTCCCTGGAAACCGGGTGGTCGGACGCACGCGGCGCGCGCGCGATCACGGCCTCGGCCGGCGTCTCGCAGCAGGTCTCGGACGCCACGCGCGGCTTCATCCAGTACGACAGCACCACAGTTGCCGATGAGCATATTCGCAGCCGCGTGATCGGCGTGAACCATGACATCGCCGCCTCGGACAACATGACCGTGTCCCTGTCCGCGGAACGCAGCGAAGACCGGTCTTCGGTCCAGGGCCGGTATTTCACGAACGCGTTCGGCGTGACCGGGCATCTGGAATCCGAGCAGGGAACGCGCCTGGCCGCCGAGGCTTTCTACCGCAAGCAGCAGGGCCGGATCCGTATGGAATACCAGGATTACCGGGCGCAGTACGAGCGCAGTCTTCTGAAGAACCTCTCGACATTCGCAGAGTATTCATACGATCAGGGCCGGGATCTGGCGCAGGGTTCTCTGGAGTCCAAGTACACCAAATCGCTCGTGGGACTGGCGTGGCGGCCCGAGGCCACGGACCGCGTGAACCTCATCGCCCGCGCGGGCCGCGTGCGCGAGTTCCGCTCTCTGGCCGTGAACGATGCGCTGAACCCGGACACCGTGGCCGCCGTGTTTTCCATCGAGGGTTTGTACGACATAAGCAACGAACTGGAATTGCGCGAGAAATTCGCGGCCAAGAATGTCCGGCAGACCGTGGCGCCGCTGCCCCCGGCGCGCGCGCGCACCACGCTGTGGATCAACGGCCTCACCTGGCGGCCATCGCCTGTGTGGGACCTCTCCGCCGAATACCGCGCCTCGCACCAGCCCCTGCAGCGCAATCTGCGCAACGGCGCGGCCCTGGAATTCGGCTACACCATGCGACGGGCCATCCGCCTTGGCCTGGGCTACAATTTCTCCTCGTATTCAGACAATGCGTTCCACCTCCTCGATCATTCCTTCAAGGGCGCGTTCTTCGAGATATCAGGCAAAATGTAACGCGCGCGTCCCGGCCATTAAGATTCCAGCCTCCGGAACGGCCGCGCGTGATATAATAGGCCGGAACTTCAACCCGGCGGCGCGCCGCTTTCACCCCAAATTCGCCGTTGGAATTTGGGTGGCAATCGCAAGAAGGCATGAGACGCAAGGCAGCAGGCGCATTTTTGCAGTGAATAAAACTGCGGTTCATGAACAAATGCGCCGGTAACGCAGCGAATCGTGCCTTACTGCGATTGCAGGATTCGTCAAATCTTTCGCTTCTATTGACGAATCCGGATTCACCCATGGGAGGCCCTTTCATGAGCGCCAACGCACTCGACGGCATCATCGTGCTGGATTTATCGCAATTCCTGTCCGGCCCGCGCTGCACCCAGCTTCTGGCCATGAAAGGCGCCACGGTCGTCAAAATCGAGCCGCCCGCGGGCGAAGCCCTGCGCGTGCTCACGCGCTTCATGCAGGCCGAGCGCATGATGTCCGTGATCAACCAGAACAAAAAAGGCCTCGTGCTCGACCTCAAGAACCCGGCGGGCGCGGACCTGTTCAAACAGCTTGCATGCAAAGCCGATGTGGTGGTGGAAAACTTCGCGCCGGGCCTCATGGACAAAATGGGCCTGGGCTGGGACACGCTGCGCGAACTCAACCCGCGTCTCATCTATGCAAGCATCTCCGGGTTCGGGCGCACCGGGCCGATGGCGGACCGGCTGGCGTTCGACATCATCGCCCAGGCCACGGGCGGCATCATGCACGCGTGCAAACAGGAGGACCGCCCGCCCAAGGTGTACTGGGCCGACCTGGTCAGCGGCGCGTACTGCGCCCTCGGCATCCTCCAGGCCCTGCTCCAGCGCGAGCGCACGGGACAGGGCCAGCTCGTGGACATCTCCATGCAGGATGTAATGTACTTCCACTACTTCGGCGCGCAGAGCGAGAAAGCGCTCGAACCCGTGCGCGGCGAAATCTCATCCCTGCTCGGCCGCGACCTCACCAACCTCATGACCGACGAAACCAACCCCCTGCCCTACTGGAACAGCTACAAAACCCGCGACGGGCACATCGCCGTGGTGGCGCTCACCGAGCGGCACTGGAAGAACCTGCTCGACGCCATGGGCGAGCCGGAACTCGCCGCCGACCCGCGGTTCAACAATTTCGTTGTGCGCACGCGCAACTGCGCCCAAGGCGTGGCCCTGGTGTCCGAATGGATGGCGCAGCGCACCACGCGGGAGGCGCTGGAAGTGCTCACGGCCGCGCGCGTGCCCTGCGCGCCCGCCCTCACACTCGATCAGGTGAATTCCGATCCGCAACTCGAAAGCCGCGGCATGCACGGCGCCGTGCAGCACCCGCGCTTCGGCGAAATCCGCACCCCCGGCGACCCCGTGAAACTCGAACGCAGCGGCTCGTGCGCGGACCAGCCCTGCCCCGAACTCGGACAGCACACCGAAGAAATTCTCTCCGCCCTCCTCGGCCTGGACGCACAAGCCATCGCCGCCCTGCGCAAACAGCGCGCCGTGGGGTGAATGGCAAGGTTTTCAAGGGAATATTTTTGCAGGGCGCGGTCGCCGATCCGCGCCTCAATCAGTAACGCACAACTATAAAATCCAACCCATTAGCGATTATGCGGGGGGCAGGATTGTAGGGCGGGGTCACCGCACCCCGCCGCTCTCACGCCCCGGGCAGCACATCCGCGGTGAATGAATGGCAACATGAAACGCATGGAATCCGAAACGCCGAGCCGATTCAGGCGCGAAGAAGAAAAACCGCTTAGTGATTTCCGGAGATGGGTTATCCGGACAGCGGCATAGAGCCTCGTGTTTATTGGGAGCGGCGGGGTTCGGCGAACGCGACCTACAATTCCATGCGTTGCTGATAGGGGAACGATGGTTTATAAAACATTTGATTTACCATCCTGCCTATCCTGCAAAATATCTCGATATTTTCATGCGGCTAATGACCTGTTCAAGCATGGCTCCGAGGCCGGGCAGAGGCGGGTTGCCATGCGTCATCTGGGAGCGGCGGGGTTCGGCGACCCCGCCCTACAATTCCATGCGTTGCTTTTAGAGGAATAATATGGTATTCAATATTTCCATCTTTTGCATCCTGCCTGACCCGCCTATCCCGCCTATCCCGCAAAACGAAACGCCGTTTTCAATTATCTGACAACTTCCTGCAGAACCGGGGTTGACAGCGGTGTTACACAAACCGGCGCAGCATGTCTATGGCGAACAGGGCTGTGATGGCGCGGCAGTCTTCCCGTCTGCGGAAGATGCGGCGGCTGAAGGTTACGGGTTCGCGCGCGGGGTCGCGGAACACCAGGGCGGCGTGGACCTGGCCGACATCGGCTTTGCCCTGGGCCTCGGGACCGGCGTTGCCCGTGGTGGCAAGCCCGAGATCCGCGCCCAGGGTTTCCATGGCCCCGCGCGCCATGGCCAACGACACTTCTTCGGACACAGGCCCGTATTCTTCGAGCACATCGCGCTCCACACCCAGATACTGCATCTTGGCCTTTTCACTGTATGCGGCCACGGAGCCGAGCAGGACCCCGGACATGCCCGGCACGCTCACCAGGCGGCTGGCGATCATGCCTCCAGTCACGGATTCGGCCAGAGCCAGGGTCAGCCCGGCGGCGCGCATTTTTTCAAACGCGGCATGCTCGATGGTGGTTTCGTTCTCGCCGTACACGAACTCACCCACGCTGCCGTAAATGCGCCCGGCTGCGGCGTCGAGCAAGGCCGCGCATTCCTGTTCCGAGCCGGCGCGCGCTGTGAGCCGCAGGTGAATCTGATAATCCACGGGCAGGAATGAAAACGAGGGATTCTGCGATGTGATGAGGTCCACGGGCAGGCGCGGCTGCAACGAAGATTCGCCGATGCCGAACAGGCGCAGGGTGCGCGTGGCAGTCACGCCGTGCGTCAGGCCCTGGAGCATATAATCCAGGGCAGCGCCGAGCATGGCGGTCATCTCGCGCGGCACACCGGGGAAAAACGCCATGCGCGCCCGGTCCGCCCGCACCACGAAACACGGCGCCGTGCCCGCAGGGTTCATGATCACATGGCACCCGTCCGGGACAAGGGCCTGGTCCAACGCGTTGTCCGTGCAGGGCACTCCCAGCATTTCATGGAAAGCGCGCACATGCGCGTCCACTTCGGAGTCGCGGAACAGGTCCATGCCCAGGAACGCGGCCACGGCCGCGGCCGTGAGATCGTCCACCGTGGGGCCGAGTCCGCCGGTGGCGGTCACGATGTCCGCGCGCCGCGCC
>JAGUYV010000417.1 GCA_020061125.1 bacterium
ATGAAAAGCTCAAAAACAAACAGATCAAGTGTCTGATCTGCCCGCGCGAGTGCGTGGTGGGCGACATGGAGCGCGGGTATTGCGGGAACAAGGAAAACCGCGGGGGCAAATATGTGACCCTGGCGTGGGGCAACCCGTGCGCGGCCAACAACGATCCCATTGAAAAGAAGCCCCTGTTCCATTTCCTGCCTGGAACAAAATCGTTTTCCATCGCCGCCGCGGGCTGCAATTTCGACTGCAAGTTCTGCCAGAACTGGGACATCTCGCAGAGCCGCCCCGAGCAAACGCGCAATTACGACCTGCCGCCAAAGGATGTGGCGTCGTACGCAAAAAAGGTGGGCAGCGCGTCCATCGCCTACACCTACGGCGAGCCGGTGGTGTTCTACAAGTACATGTACGACTGCGCCGCGGCCGCGCGCGCCGCGGGCATCCGCAGCGTGATGATTTCCAACGGATACATCAACACAAAGCCCCTGCGCGCCCTGTGCAAAACGCTCGACGCCGTCAAGATTGACTTCAAGGCGTTCACTGACAAGTTCTACAGGCAAACCTGCCAGGGCACGCTCAAACCCGTGCTCGACGCCATGGTCACTATTAAAAAGGAAGAGGTCTGGCTCGAACTGGTCTATCTCGTGGTGCCCACGCTCAACGACGACAGCAAGGACATCCGCGCCATGGCGCAGTGGATCGTGAAAAACCTCGGCGCGGACACCCCCGTGCACTTCACGCGCTTCCATCCGCAATACAGGCTCAAGAACCTGCCGCCCACGCCCCTCGACACCCTGGAGCGCATTTACGACATCGCGCGGGACAAGGGCCTGCGCTATGCGTACATCGGCAATGTGCCCGGACACAAGACCGAGAGCACGCGCTGCCGCCACTGCGGAAAAACCGTGATCGCGCGCACCGGGTACATCGTGTCTTCGATAAATATCAAAAATGGCAAGTGCGGGTTTTGCGGCAAAGCCATTCCCGGCGTGTGGTCGTAGACGCCCGGTCTGATATTCCACATAAAATTCGGTATGATATAGAAAACGCCGCCACGGCATTGAGGGTCGCCGCAGCCATGAAAAAATTCCGCATCCAGTTCCCCCCGCCCGCGCGCCCAAGGGCGCTTTCCCGCGAGCGCGTGGCCGATGTGGCCGTGGCCTGCCTGCGCTTCCGCAACGGCGTGGACCATAAGCCCCCGGAGCCGCTCCAGCAGCTTCTTGCCGGATACGGCCCCGCGCTTCATGAAACCGCCGCTCCGGACACCGTTTTTATCTGTTTCAGCTCCGTGACCCGCAAAGACTGGGAGCGCGCCGCGCGGGTGTTCTACGAGCATGCTGTCAACCGGTTGCAGGATCTGCTCTGCGGCGCGGGCTACGCCTCGGGGCAGGAGCGCCTGTACCCCGACGAAACGCGCAGCGGCGCGCACGCCTTCCCCGACGGACCCGTGTGCCGCGAAGCCTACAGGCGGTCCTTCGGCGATTCCTTCTCAAAATTCCCCGATTCGTGAAAGGCGCTCCATGAACATCACACTGGCTTACGGAAAAACCGGTCTGGACATCGCCATTGACGATTCGCTCAAACCCGCGGTTTACAGAAAAAAGCGCAACCCCGGCGCGGCCGACCCGCACGCGGCATTGGACACGGCCATGGCCGCGCCCATAGGCGCGCCGCGCCTGCGCGACATCGCCGCAGGCAAAAAGACCGCCGCCATCGTAATCAATGACATCACAAGGCCCGTGCCCAACAAGCTGCTCCTCCCGCACATTATTGACGAGTTGCGCTGGGCCGGGCTGCGCGACGCGGACATCTGCATCCTCAACGCCACGGGCACGCACCGCCCCGCACCCCGCGACGAGCAGATCGAACTCGTGGGCGAAGACATCCTCGCCCGCCACCCGTTCTTCAACCACGACTGCCACGCGGACCACGATCACCTGTATGTCGGCCTCACCCCGAATGGCACCGAGGTGTTTCTGGACAAACGGTACATGGAAGCCGATGTGCGCGTGCTCACCGGCCTCATTGAACCGCACTTTATGGCGGGCTACAGCGGCGGCCGCAAGGCGCTGTGCCCGGGCCTGGCGTCCATCCGCACCGTGCGCCACATCCACCACCCCCGGTTCATGGAACACCCCACGGCCGCCAACCTCGTGGTCAAGGGCAATTTCATGCACGAGGAACTCCTGTCCATCATCCGCATGGCGCGCGTGGACTTCATCGTGAATGTCGTCATCAATGAAGACAGGGAGCTGTGCGCCGCGTTCTGCGGTGATGTTGACGAAGCGCATCTCGCGGGCGTGGAAGCCGCGCGGCGCTACGATGTGGTCGAGGCGGACGCCGAGGCCGACATTGTGATCACCACATCGGCAGGATACCCGCTCGACAAAACCTTCTATCAGGCCGTGAAGGGACTGTGCGGCGTCGAGGGCCTGGTCAGGCAGGGAGGAACCGTGATCCTGGCCGCGGAATGCAGCGAGGGCATGGGCAACCCCGCGTTCTTGGACTGCCTGCGCGTGCGTGCGCAGTTCGCCTCGCACGATGACTACATCCGGCACATCGAGCAGCCCGATCATTTCATCCCCGACCAGTGGCAGGTGGAAAAGCTGTCCCAGGCTCTGCGGCGCGCGCATGCCATGCTCGTGGCCGGCGGCCTGTCGGAAAAAGACCATCAATTGACTCTGTGCGAACGCGCCGCGTCCGTGGAAAGCGCCCTGCGCGCATGTTTGCAAAAGCACGGGCCCTCGGCTAAAATTGCAGTCGTCCCGGAAGGGCCTTATGTGATTCCAGTCGTCAAAGGAGAGTGACCCCATGTATTCCTTCAAATTCGCCCTGCCAACCCGGATCATCTTCGGAGTGCACGAATACGAAAACAGCCTCGGCGCCGAGGCCGAAAAGCTGGGCCGCCGGTGCCTCATCGTCACCGGTCCCAACATCAACGGCAAGACCAATTACATCCGCACCGCCGAAGCCATCCTCAAGGATCGCGGCATCGCATGCGAGGTGTTCGACCAGGTCGAGGACAACCCCTCCAATGTGACCATCGAGAAAGGGCACAAGCTGTACCGGAAGATGAAAGCCGAGTTCATCCTGGGAGTGGGCGGCGGCAGCCCGCTCGACGCGGCCAAGGCCGTGGGCATCCTCGAAAGCAACGGCGGCAAGATCTCCGATTACTTCGGAGTGGAAAAAGTCACCAAACCCAATGTGCCGGTGATCTGCGTGCCCACCACAAGCGGCACGGGCGCGGAAGTCACCAAGTATTCCAACATCAATGTTCCCGGCGAAAAAACCAAGAACCTCATCAACAGCATCAACATCTGCCCCACCGTGGCCATCGTGGACCCCACGCTCACCTTGAGCATGCCCCGGGGCGTGACCGCGGTGTCCGGCGTGGACGCGCTCACCCATGTGGTGGAAAGCTACACCTGCACCTTCTCGCAGCCCATCACCGAGATGATCAACCTCGAAGCCATCAAAATCATCGCCCATTACCTGCCCCAGGCCGTGACCCTGCAGAACGATTTCATGGCGCATGTGATGATGAGCTACGCGTCCATGCTCGGGGGCATGGCCATCAACAACGCGGGCACGGGCATCGCCCACGGCTTGAGCTTCCCGCTCACCGCGCACTACGGCGTGCCGCACGGCGTGGCCACAGGCATCCTGCTCCCCTATGTCATGGAATTCAACATGCCCACCAACTACGCCAAGTTCGCAAGGATCGCCGAAGTCATGGGCGAGAACATCGAAGGGCTGTCCGTGCAGGAAGCCGCCGAACTCGCGCCCCTGGCCGTCAAGCGCCTGTTCCAGGCCATTGATTTCCAGCCCCGCTCCCTGGCCGTGTTCAAGGTCACGGACGCGCAAATCAAGAAGTACGCAGAAAACCTCATGTCGCAGAAGCAGAAACTGGCGAACAATCCGCGCATGCCCGATTTCGACGACATCGTGCGCATCGCCCAGCTCGGGCGCGACATCGGCATCGAGTTCTGATCGCAATCGTTGTTCCGCAAGCCACGCAGCGGGGCCGGTGCGCCCCGCTGTTTCATTCCGGGGTATAATAGGAAAAAGCCTTGGAGGGCGCATGATGGAAATCCGGAAATGCGCGCCCGCGTTTCTCGGGGCGCTGTTCATCGCCGCTTGCCTGTGGGCCGCGCAGCCGCTGCGTTCGCAGACAAAATCTCCGTCCCCGCAGGAACAGATTTTGCAGAGCCTTGGCGCGGACCGGGCCGTGATCTTCAACGGCGACGACCTGGGCCGCACCCGCTGGTCCAACGAGGGCGTGGCGCAGGCGTTCGACAACGGGGTGCTCACCAGCACATCGCTCATGACTCCGGCCCTGGCGCGGGACGACGCCTACGCCATCGCGCGCGCCAATCCCCATTACGACATTGGCGTGCACCTGATTCTGGCTCGGGACGACGCGCCCGGCAATCTGTACAAACCCCTCAACCCCGCGGACACGACAACCTCGTTCATTGACCAGAACGGCAACTTCATCACCACCATCGCGCCGTTGCTGAACGCGGACAAAGACCAGGTGTATGCCGAACTCAAGGCCCAGATCGAGCACGCCCTGGCAAACGGCGTGGACATCACACATCTGGATTGCCACAAAGGCTGGTACCACGACTACAACCCGCGCACGCTCAAACCCGTTCTGGCTCTTGCCGCGCAGCACCGCCTGCCCATCCGCTGGATGGGCCGCAGTTCCGACCCGAGCCTCACATCAAAGGGCATCGTCACGCCCGACAACCTTGTGTTCATCAACGGCCGTCTGCCGTTGGAGGACAAAAAGCAACAACTCGTGGACAGCCTCAATAATCTCAAGCCCGGCATCACCGAGTTCCTGTTTCACCCGGCCACCGGCGGATACACCGAAGACGAAGCGGCCATGCGCACCTCGGACCTCAAGCTCATGCTGGACCCGGATGTGCGCGCCGCCGCGGGCGCAACCCCGCTCATCGGGTTCAAGGCCCTGCGGGACAAAATGCGGGAGCTGGACGCAAAGCGCTGACCGCGCCGCGCTCGCTGGCGCGCGCCGTGTAAAATCTTTATGATTTCATGGATAGTAATTTGAAAACCGGACCGCGGCGCAGGGTCCGGGCAGGCACACGGAAAGGAATCGGCAATGGCAGCGGAACAGGTCGCAAGGGGCGTATATCAGGTGGCGGGGCCGGACCTCACCGGAGGCGGCGACGCCGCGGCGTATCTCGTGCTGTTCGAGGGCGAAGCCGCTCTCATAGACGCGGGCGCGGACGCAAAAGCCAAAGCGCTCATAGCCAACATTGACGAAGTCCTCAACGGCAGCGGCATCTCCCTGGAACTGCTTGTGCTCACCCACAACCACATAGACCATGTGGGCGGCGCCGCCGCCATCAAGAAGCGCTACGGCGTGGAAATTGTCATGCACGCCCTGGACGCCCCCGCCCTCGAGAACGGCGACAACCACGCCACGGCCGCGGACATGTACAACACCAAAGTGCAGCCCGTGGAAGTGGACCTTTACATCGAGGAAAAAGTGTATCCCCTGGAGCTTGAAGGCGGGCGCCTCACCTGCCTGCACACCCCAGGCCACACCCCCGGCAGCATAAGCGTGTTGCTTGAAAGGGACGGAAACCGCATCCTCTTTGGACAGGACATCCACGGCCCTTTTATGCCGCAGTTCAATTCCGACCTCGACGAGTGGCGCACTTCCATGCTCAAACTGCTCAAGCTCAAGTGCGACATCCTGTGCGAGGGCCATTTCGGGGTCATCGAGCCGGAGGACTCCGTGGCCGCGTTCATCAAGCAGCATCTGCGCTCCAACACATGACGCCCCGCGCCCCGGATCGTCCTTGACAGCGCCCATGCGCATTCCTATACTTTTCTGTGGCTTGGGGCAGGGGAGCACGCCCGGAGCCGCGTAACACGAGCGCTCGTAGCTCAGTTGGATAGAGCGCAGCCCTGCGGAGGCTGAGGCCACAGGTTCAAATCCTGTCGAGCGCGTACCGCAAAACATGAATCATTCCAGCCCGTGAGGCTGTTGAAGTCTGCGAGGATTCGGCTCGTGTTGGCGCAAAGCTGCGAAAAATCGGGGACTGGGGTGCCGCTGAACAACCGGACATTTGTTTTCTTCGCTATGTTTCCAAGTCTCGCAAATGAGCAAAAGCGAGGAAAAATACCGGGACTGGGTGCGTTTTGCGACAGCAAAACCTTGCCTGTCCCGTGTTTTTTCCGATGCCGGGCTTTTTCACAGCCCAGCCGGGTCGTTTTCCGCAAGGGAAACGAAGCCTGTACCCAGGATTTTTCGCCCCCGCGTGAAACTCCTGCCCGTTTATTGTGTGATTCCGGCTCTATCTCGACACGCCCACGGAGGCAGAACCGGCCATCACTTTTTCTTATATATATCTATATATAAGGCAGTCGAGACGCACGGCGCACGGCGCGCGCCGGGACAGGGCATGAAAAAAACCCAAAAAAGCATTGAAAATCCGGGGCGTTGGCCTATACTGAATAAGCGCCGGTTGTGCCGGCCGGGAAATTTGAGAAATTCTTGAAAAAATGTGTTGACAAACACTTGGCAGGGTAGTATACTAATAATTCGCAAGACATCAGACAAAGGTAGGATGTCTATGGCGTGACCCTTGACAATGGAATAGTGAGAGCCCAGTTGTAGTGGGTGGAAACAGCAGGCCTTGATAGGCTTTGTTTTGTTTTCGCCCAGTAACACCGTCAACGATAGTGATTTAGGATATTTTGACTGAGAGTTTGATCCTGGCTCAGGATGAACGCTGGCGGCGTGCCTAACACATGCAAGTCGTACGGACCGCCCGGAATGAAGCTTCGGCAGAGTTCCGGATACGGTTAGTGGCGAACTGGTGAGTAACACATGGGTAATCTGCCCTCCGGCCTGGAATAACAGGGGGAAACCCCTGCTAATACCGGGTACGTTCCTGCCGCCGCATGACGGCGGGAAGAAAGGTGGCCTCTGCTTGCACGCTGCCGCCGGGGGATGAGCCCGTGGCCCATTAGCTTGTTGGTGGGGTAACGGCCTACCAAGGCTGCGATGGGTAGCTGGTTTGAGAGGACGACCAGCCACATTGGGACTGAGATACGGCCCAGACTCCTACGGGAGGCAGCAGTGAGGAATTTTCCGCAATGGACGCAAGTCTGACGGAGCGACGCCGCGTGGGTGATGAAGGTTTTCGGATCGTAAAGCCCTGTCAGGGGGGAAGAAACCTGGTTGGCTAATACCCATCCAGCTGACGGTACCCCCGAAGGAAGCACCGGCCAACTACGTGCCAGCAGCCGCGGTAATACGTAGGGTGCAAGCGTTATCCGGAATCACTGGGCGTAAAGAGCTCGTAGGCGGCCTTGTAAGTCGAATGTTAAATATCCGGGCTCAACCCGGAGCATGCGTTCGATACTGCTTGGCTAGAGAGTGGGAGAGGAAAGTGGAATTCCTGGTGTAGCGGTGAAATGCATAGATATCAGGAAGAACACCAGTGGCGAAGGCGGCTTTCTGGACCATTTCTGACGCTGAGGAGCGAAAGCCAGGGGAGCGAACGGGATTAGATACCCCGGTAGTCCTGGCCGTAAACGATGAACACTAGGTGTGGGAGGTCATCGACCCCTTCCGTGCCGCAGTTAACGCATTAAGTGTTCCGCCTGGGGAGTACGGTCGCAAGATTAAAACTCAAAGGAATTGACGGGGACCCGCACAAGCGGTGGAGCATGTGGTTTAATTCGATGCAACGCGAAGAACCTTACCTGGGTTTGACATCTGGGGAATCCTGTGGAAACACGGGAGTGCCCTTCGGGGAGCCCCAAGACAGGTGCTGCATGGCTGTCGTCAGCTCGTGCCGTGAGGTGTTGGATTAAGTTCCGCAACGAGCGCAACCCCTACCCTTATTTGCCAGCATTCAGTTGGGAACTATAAGGGAACTGCCAGTTTATGACTGGAGGAAGGTGGGGATGACGTCAAGTCAGCATGGCCTTTATACCCAGGGCTACACACGTGCTACAATGGCCGGCACAACGGGTCGCAACACCGCGAGGTGAAGCCAATCCCTTAAAACCGGCCCCAGTTCAGATTGGAGTCTGCAACTCGACTCCATGAAGTTGGAATCGCTAGTAACGGCGGATCAGCACGCCGCCGTGAATACGTTCTCGGGTCTTGTACACACCGCCCGTCACACCACCCGAGTCGGGTGCACCCGAAGTCGATGACCCAACCTGCAAAGGAGGGAGTTGCCGAAGGTGTGTCCGGTGAGGAGGGTGAAGTCGTAACAAGGTAGCCGTAGCGGAAGCTGCGGCTGGATCACCTCCTTTCTAGGGAGCTTCTGCCGATGCGTCCGCGCTTGATGCGCTGCGCGACGGCACACTCCTAGGCCGATCAACTGGTGCTCTCACTATTCGATTGTCAAGGTCAACCAAAAACCGGCCCCTCACGGGCCGGTTTTTTTATGCCCGAAATTATCCCTCCGGGGGCGCCTCAAAAATCTTTAAACAAGGCGCACACGCAGTAAAAAACAGGGACTGGGAACGCGGCTTTTTTCCGCGTGCCTGCCCCTGTTTTTACAGCCGACCGGTCTTTCAACGGCCGCCCGGCGCAAAAGCGCCGGTTTCAGATGCCTATGGATATATATTTGGTTTCGTAATATCCCTCGAGACCCTGGCGCCAGCCCTCGCGGCCCACGCCGCTGGACTTCATGCCCCCGAACGGGCACTGCGCCGCCGCGGGCGTGCAGTCGTTGATCCCGATGATGCCGGCCTCCAGGCGTTCCGCGGCTTTCACGGCCCAGTCCAGCCGCCTCGTGGCCACATACGCCGCAAGCCCGTACGGCGTGTCGTTCGCCATGCGCAGCGCGTCGTCAATGTCGTCGTATCCGATTATCGGAAGAATCGGGCAGAACGGCTCCTCGTTCATGATCAGCATGTCACGCGTCACATCCGTGGCCACCGTGGGCATGAAAAAATTGCCGTTCGCATATTTCTCACCCTCGGGAGCGCGGCCGCCGCACAGGATACGCCCGCCCTTGCTTTTGATGTCCTCCACGAAACGCGCCGTGTCCTCCACCCGTTTGGGCAGAAACAGCGGCCCCACGGCCGTGTCCGCGTCAAGCCCGTTCCCGATTGCCAGCGCCGACGCCAGTTCCGCGGCCTTGTTCTCGAATTCCGCCTTCATGGCGTTGGGAACGAAAAACCTGCTGGCCGAGATGCAAACCTGGCCCATGTTGCGGAACTTGGCGAACACCGCGCGCTCCGCGGCCTCGTCCGGGTCCATGTCCGGCATCACAATGAACGGCGAATGCCCGCCAAGCTCCAGCGACACCTTCTTCATCCTTTTGGCGCACTCCACATACAGCTCGCGGCCCACATCGAGGGATCCCGTGAAGCTGATCTTCTTCAATCGCGGATCTTCGAGAAACACCTCCGAGCACTCGCCCGGATTGCCGATGAGCAAATTCGCGGTCCCCGGCGGGAACCCCGCGGCGTCCAGCAGCCTGAACATGTCCAGAAGCGTGAGGCACGACTGGCTGGCCGGCCGCGCAATGGTCGTGCAGCCCGCGGCCAAGGCCGGAGCGATCTTGCGGGCCGTGAGCAGAATCGGGAAATTCCACGGCGCGATGGCCGCCACCGGCCCCACCGGGTGCCGGATCGTCAGATGCCGCTTGTCTCCCATCCGGTTTGGAATCACATCCCCGGCGCTGCGCTTCACCTCCTCGGCGTACCACTCGAACTGATCCGCCCCGGCGCCGATCTCACCGCGCGACTCTCCCAATGGCTTGCCCACCTCCTGCGTGAGCACGCGCGCCAGATCGTCTGCGTTCTCCCTGATCAAATTCGCCAGGCGCAGCAGCAGCCCCGCGCGCTCGTACACCGTCTTCGCGCTCCAATCCGCAAACGCGTCATGCGCCGCCGCCACGGCTTTCACCGCATCGGCTCTGCCCCCGTATCCAATCTCGCGCACGGTCTCCCCGGTGGCCGGATTGGTCACTTTCACCGTGCCCCCGTGCTGCGGCGCAACCCATTTCCCGTTGATGTATAATGATTCCTTCATCGGCGTAGTCTCCTTTCATGCCTGCAATTATACATCATGGCCTGCGGGCATTTGCTGTGCCCCCCGCGCCATGTTTGTATAATAAGGAAAAACAGGGAGCGCACGCGGAAATCATGGCAATCAGATTAAAGGGTATTCTCGGAAGATGCGCTGCCGCGCTGGCAGTCCTGTGGTGCTTTGCGGCATGCGCCGCACACGCGGCGCCGGCCAGGAACATTATCCTTTTCATCGGCGACGGCATGCAGCTCGCGCACGAAACCGCCGCAAGCAACTACCTCTACGGAGAAGATTCCGCTCTGGTATGGCACGCTTTCCCTTACCGGAATTTCGTGACCACCTGGAACATTGACGCATACGACACCTACGCCGCCGCGCAGGGCGGGGCGGCGTACGCCCCGGACAACTTCGACCCCATCCTGGGATACGACCCTGGAAAAGGCGGAGACAAACCGTATCCTTTAAGCAGCGATTCCAAAAGCATCTTCGAGTATTTCTTTCCCGGCTCTCACCCGTCGTCTCCGGCGAATTTGAGAAGCGGACCGGCAACCGACTCCGCGGCTGCGGCCACGGCCATGGCCACCGGCGAAAAAGTGCGCAAGGCCAGGCTCTCGTGGCGCCAGACCACTGAAAATGGCGAAGCGCTGGTCACGATCTCCGAACTTATCCGCAGCCGCAACGGTGCGTCCATCGGCATTGTCTCAACCGTGCCCTTCTCGCACGCCACCCCGGCCGCCTTCGCCAGCCACAACATCAACAGAAACAACTTCTACACGGGCCGCCAGGACTTCGAAGGCCTGGGAATCGCCGACGAAATCCTCACCGTTATCATGCCCGATGTGGTCATCGGCGGCGGGCATCCCGCCTGGGACAACCCCGGTTTCAACACCTCCACCGGGTTCATCTCCCAGGAGCTTTACGACAATGCGAAAAAGTCGGAAGCGTATTATTTTGTCGAGCGGACACCGGGCATGGACGGCGCGCGGCTTCTGGCCGAGGGCGCCGGGGCCGCCGCGCAAAGCGGTAAAAAACTGTTCGCGCTCTTTGGCGGCAAGGGCGGAAATTTCGAGCCGCCGGTTCCCGCAAACGCTCCCGGTTCCCCGCGCATAGACCGCGCCACTCAAGAAAACCCGCTGCTCGGACACGCGATCACCGCCACGCTCCAGGTGCTTTCGGGCAACCCCCGGGGCTTTTTTGTTCTGGCCGAGCAGGGCGACATTGACTGGGCGAACCACGCCAACAATTTCAGCGCAATGATAGGCACCGTGTGGGATCTCGATCAGGCCGTGCGCGCCGCCATCAGCTTCGTGGACAGGCCCGGAGATTCCGTTGACTGGGACAACACGCTGCTCATCGTCACCGCAGACCACGCCAACAGCTTCATGCGGCTCAACCCCGGCAAAAGGCTGGGTCCCGGACAACTGCCCGAGCAGGAATGCGACGGCAAAACCTGCCGCTACCCCGACGGCACGGTGAAATACTACACCGGCGGGCACACCAACGAACTTGTGTCCATTTACGCCATGGGCGCGGGACTCGAACTGTTCGCGAAATACGAAGGCGCCTGGTATCCCGGTACAAGGCTCCTGGACAACACCCACATATTCGCCGTCATGCAGGACGCCGCAATCGGAGACCAACAGCAGTGAAACCTCTGCCATGGCGCTTGCGCAACCGCGGAAAACAAAGACACGGAAAAGCGGATCGCAAATTCTCACCAATGAATAGCCCATGAACACGAAAACTCGTTCATGCGGATTCGATTCTGATTTATGACAATCCGTGATTGCGCTCGTCTTCGCCCCTCCGCGTCTTCGCGTTTTTCATTTGCACAGCCCCCGGACATTATTGACTTTTGATGCTTTTGTCATTTACCATTATTGCGAATGCGCGCAACGGGAGGCATTTTCGTGGACAACCTTGAAATTCTCAAGAAGACGGGTCTCTTCGACGGATTGAGCGAAGAAGAACTCAAGCTCATCGAAAAAGGATGCTCGGAACAGGCCTATCCCATGGGCACGGTCATCATCGAGGAGAACGATGCGCCCAAGGAAATGCTGTTCATCATCAAGAACGGCGACATTGTGATCTCCACGGCCGCGGCCGAAGAGGAAGGCTCGGACTCGTTCCTCACCACGCTGGGCGCGGGCGACGCGTTCGGCGAGGTGTCGCTCATTGACAACCAGCCCCACTCCGCCACGGTGCGCGCCATGTCCGACGCCGTGATTCTGCTTCTGCCCGGCAAGTATTTCAACGAGATCGTGGATTCCAACAAGAACATCGGATTCGTGGTGGTGCGCAATATCGCCCGGCTCGTATGTGACCGCCTGCGCGACTCCAACTTCGCCACAAAGCACTTCGGCCTTTTCGGAAAACTGGACTGACACCCTCATGAAACTTTCCGCTGCGGTATCCACCCCGGACGCCAAATTCAGCGCGCTTGCGCTCAAGGGCGATTTCGACGAGATCTTCGCTCTGGTCAAGCGGCACGGGCTGCACGGCGCGGAAATCCATGTGCGCGATCCCAGAGATGTGGACGCGGGGCAGATCAACGAACTCAAACACAGGCACGGCCTCGAGATCCCGGCCATAGGCACGGGCCGCGCATTCGGCGAAGACGGCTTGTGCTTTTCGGATCCGGACCCGGCCGTGCGCCGCGCTGCGGTCGCGCGCATCAAGTCCCACGCGGACCTGGCGCACGCCCTCGGCTCGCACATCATCATCGGCCTGATCCTGGGCAAGAATCCGCGCACCCCCGAAATCGAGAAAAACGCCGCGGATTGCATGCGCGAGTGCGCGGACTACGCCGCGGACAGGGGCGTGGACCTGTTCGTGGAGCCGATCAACCGCTACGAAACAGGGTTCATCATCACCGCGCACGACTGCCTCTCGTTTTTTGAAACCGTGGACCGGCCCAACTGCAAGGTGCTCCTCGACACATTTCACATGAACATCGAGGAAGCAGACATATGCGCCACGATCCGCATGGCGGGCGCGCGCATCGGGCATGTGCATGTCGCGGACAGCAACCGCTGGCACCCGGGCGCCGGGCACATTGATTTCGAACAAATCCTCGCCGCCCTGCACGAGGTGAACTACGCCGGGTTCCTGTCCGCGGAAATGTTCCCGAACCCGGATCCCGAGACCGCCATCGCGGGCATGGCCGCGCATCTCCGCCCCATGCTTGAAAGACTCCGCTGACCATGGGCGCCCCGGCCGCGCCAGCGCCCGCGCAGTTCTTCTGCGGCGTAATCTTCGATCCCGAATTTTCCCTTGAACCCGTCATAAGCCGGCTCGAAGAGGTCCTGGGCGCCGTTGATTTCACAAGCGCGGTTTTCGATTTCGACTATACGAACTACTATGAAGCGGAAATGGGAGTGGGACTGAAAAAAGTATTTTATGCATTCGAGGCTTTGAGGGCGCCGGATGAACTGGCTGCCATAAAGCTGCGCACCAACGCCATCGAGGAGCGCGCGATGCGGCCCGCGACCGGTGGGGGGCAGGGCCGGATCTTTAATCTGGATCCCGGATATCTGGACCAGTACAAAATGGTACTGGCCACCACCAAGAACAACAACCACCGGGTGTATCTGGGGCAGGGCATATACGCCGAGTCCACGCTCGCGTTCGTGAACAAGGCGTTCAGGCCCTGGCCGTGGACCTATCCGGATTACGGCTCGGACGCATACGCGGGGTTTTTGATGGAGTTGCGAAAAAGGTATCTTGCGAAACTGCGGAGAGAACCGCGGCCATGAGCCGCGGCCCTATTTCAGCAAACCTTTCAGATACATGTCCACGATAAAATTCTCGAAGGCGCGCACATCCTTGAAACGCTCGCGCAGGCTGTCGGACTTGCCCCACAGCATGCATGTGTTGCACAGCACTTCCATGGTGGCGAACGCATCCCTGTTTTTGAACACGC
>JAGUYV010000335.1 GCA_020061125.1 bacterium
CTCATCTGCTTGCTCGGGGAACATAGCATTCTCTTATCTCCTGCCGTTTTTCTTCTATTATACCACCTGCGGCAGGTGCGACTTTTTCAGAGATCTCAACAAATCTATCTACACCTATCAAGTATACTTGTCCGCCTGCGCTTTTTTTAATTGATATATTAATTTGATCGCCATTTGAAAGAAAAATGCGCATATCAGCTTTAGATTTTGTTGTACCACCTAATACTGAAGTAATGTTGGTTTCTCTTAATCCTCCGAAATCCATGTTAGCTATTCCAGCACCATCACGGTGCGCTATGCGTAAAATATTCTCTTTGATATGTTTGTTGGAATTTACCAATTCAAATAGTAATTTTTCATTTTCATGCCCGGATATTTTGGCATGTTGCCAACCACTTGCTCTGTTCCTCTGTTCCTTCATATTCCCTGTTCCCCAATCCGTCTTCAATTTGGACATGTCCGATTTGCATTGTTTCTTTGATATATTATACCACAAATCGCATGCCGTTTGGCCTTGAATAAATATTCCATATCGTGGTGCAGACTTGCATGGCGCCGGGCTATTCGGTCCGGGTTGTGGCGCTGACGATGGCTTCGCGGGTCTGGCCGTTTTCGAGAATTCTGGCGGTAACATACATGCGGTAGCGGCCGTCATGCAGACGCACTACGAAGGGGTCGTGCAGGGAGTAGACATCGAGGTCCGTGAAGTCCAGTGGGGCCAGACGCACGCCCGGCTCCTGCGTGAAGGTTTCACCGTCATCTTCGGAGATCCAGGAATAGATGCTGCAGCAGCGGGACACGCCGGGGCGCGCCGGGCCGCCGCCAACCATGGTGAACAGGCGGATGCGGCCGCCGGGCAGACGGATGTGTTTCTGGTCCACATGGTTCTGCTTCTGCCGCACCAGATGGCAGTCGCCCAGGACATTGCCGCGGTCGAAGGAGAAAGATTCGCCGTTGTCGCGGGACACGGCGCGGCGCACGCTGTCGTAAGGCCCCCTGTTGTCTCCGAGGTACAGCAGTACGATGTCGCCCCTTCGGTTGCGGAAGAAATCGGTGATGCCGATGGAGTTGTTGTCCTCTTCGCAGGGGTCGCCGCTGTGGTTGCCCCTGTAGCGGATGCCGGGGTCGCGCTTGAAATGCCGCCCGTCGCGCGAGGACATGCTGACAATGGCCTCTTCGCGCATGTCCCATTGGAACTGCTTGTAAGTGCCGTCGGGCATTTTCATGACATGGGGGTTGAGGCGCATGTCGTAGCGCGAGTCTCCCCAGGGCGCGTGGTTTTTGAACGAAAGGCCGTCGCGGGACCAGGACATCATGCGCTCGTGGCGCGAAACCATGCTCTGGCCGTGCATGGCGGGAATCTGTTCGCCGGTGTGTTTGCTGTAAAACAGGTACACCAGTCCGTCGTCTCCCACGGACGGGGCCACATTGGAAGCGTTGTCAATGCGCAGTCCGGGGTCGGGGAAAAAAACCAGGTCCGGTTCGAGCGCAGCCCCGCGGACGGGAAATGACAGGGCGAAGAATGCGCACGCCAGAGCGCATGCCAGAACCATGGTCGCGGCCGCTCTTTTTCTTTCAATGGGCGTGGTGTGCATCATGCGCGCGGCCTCCGGGATTCGGACGGTCAAAACATTCGGGTTTTGCGGATTGGACGCAAGCGGGGCCGCCGGGGTTAAAGAGGGGCAGGAAATATGCAACACATATACACTTTTCATAGTGTATTTGCGCCCATACGCCAGACGGTGCGAAGACAGGGGAAACCTGCAAATTTCTAATGACAAAACAATTTGGGGATCATATACTGAATCCTTGACAAAAGGTTTTGCGGCGTGTTAGATTGATGCGTGCTCGATTGTGAGCCTTTTCACAACGCCGCGCGAGGTAAAAGCAAGTGCCTGCTGACTACCTTCCGATTCTGATCCACATTCTGGCCCTGGCCGGAGTGGCGGTTCTGATCATTGTTCTCTCGGCCCTGTTCGGCCCCAATAAGCCCTCTCCGGACAAACTCGATGTGTACGAGTGCGGCGTGCCGCCTCTGGCGGGGTCGCGCGTGCGCATGTCGGTCAAGTTCTATGTGATCGCCGTGCTTTTCGTGCTGTTCGATGTGGAAGTGATCTTCATGTACCCGTGGGCGGTGATCTTCAAGCGGTTCCTTACACAAGCGCCGGTGGCCATCGCCCTGGCCATGGGGTTCTTCCTTTTCATTCTGGTGGTGGGCCTGTTGTTCGAGTGGAAGCGGGGTGCGCTGGAATGGGATTAGAGACATCCTTCGGGGATTCCTTCCTGACCACGACGCTTGACGCGGCCATCAACTGGTGCCGCAAGTATTCGCTATGGCCCATGCCGTTCGGCGTGGCGTGCTGCGGCATCGAGATGATGTCCACCCTGGCCAGCCGCTACGACATGGCGCGGTTCGGCGCGGAAGCCATCCGGTTCTCGCCCCGGCAGGCGGATATGCTGCTGGTGGCCGGCACCATCACTTACAAGATGGCCCCGGTTCTCAAGAAAATCTACACGCAGATGAGCGAGCCGAAGTGGGTCGTGGCCATGGGCGCGTGCGCGTCCTGCGGCGGCGTGTTCGACACTTATTCGACCCTGCAGGGCATTGACAAGATTATCCCGGTGGATGTGTACATTCCGGGGTGCCCGCCGCGGCCCGAGGGCGTTCTCCAGGCGCTCACCATTTTGCAGAACAAGATCACCAATGACTCCGTGCTCAATGAAAGGTACAAAAACCACCCGTGAGCGGCGAGCATAAGACAGAACAGGAACCGCGGGAACCCAAACCGCCGGCCATCGCAGCCGAGCTGGTGGAGAAATTCGGCGCCGCGGACGAAGGCTTTTTCCGGGGAGACGCCACGGTGCGAGTGCCCGGGGACAAGCTGATCTCTGTGTTCGCGTATCTGAAGCGCGAGCGCAAACCCGCGTTCGCCATGCTTGTGGATGTCACGGCCATTGATCTTCTGGGCCTGCGCGAGCCGCGCTTTGATGTGGTGTACCATTTCCTCAACATCCTGTCCCGCGAGCGCATCTGCATCAAGGTTGCGGTGGCCGAGGGCAAACAGATTCCCAGCGCCACGGCGTTCTGGAACAGCGCGAACTGGGCCGAGCGCGAGTGCTACGACATGTACGGCATCGAATTCCGCGGACACCCTTATATGAAAAGACTCCTTATGTGGGAAGGCTTCGACGGTTGGCCCCTGCGCAAGGATTTCCCGCTCAAGGGCAAGGTGCCGCCCGATGAAAAATACGCCTTAAACGATGTGAGCCGGTTGAGACGGCTCTGATACACAGGAGCGCCGGGCCGGAACGAGGCCCCGGAAGCAGGACACACACATGCCGGAAAACGGACTGCGCACAGAGACCATGGTTCTGAACTTCGGGCCGTCGCACCCGGCGACCCACGGAATCATCCATCTCAAACTCGAGCTCGACGGCGAGACCGTGGTCGGCTTCGTGGAAGAACCCACCATAGGCTATCTGCACCGCGGCATGGAAAAACTGGCGGAGAACATGACCTTCCACCAGTGGATCACCATGACCGACCGTATGAACTATGTGTCCGCGCCTCTGAACAACATCGGCTACACCCTGGCCGTGGAAAAGCTGCTGGGCGTGGAAGCGCCCAAACGCGCGCAGTACATCCGGGTCATCCTGTCCGAGCTGTCGCGCATTGCGGACCACCTGGTGTGCGTGGGCATCAACGCCGTGGACCTGGGCGCGTTCACCCCGTTCCTGTGGGGCTTCCAGCAGCGCGAAATGATCTACGACATCTTCGAGAAATACATCGGCGCGCGCCTCACCACCACCATCAGCCGCATCGGTGAGATGCGATACGATTTCGACAAAGACATCATTTATATGATCAAGTGCGTTCTGGATGAACTGGAGCCGGTGATCGCAGAATGGGATCAACTGCTGACCCGCAACCGGATCTGGATTGACAGGACGCGCGATGTGGGCGTGATTTCCAAAGAAGACGCCCTGGACTGGGGCTTCACCGGTCCGTGCCTGCGCGCCGCGGGCGTGCCCTGGGACCTGCGCATCGAAGAGCCGTACCTGGTTTACAACGAGCTGGATTTCGACATCCCGGTCGGCACCCAGGGCGATGTGTACGACCGCTACCTGGTGCGCGTGGAAGAGATCCGGCAGAGCATGAAAATCGTGCGCCAGGCCCTGGAAAAAATGCCCGAAGGCCCGATCCGCATCGAGGACAGCACGGTGGTGCTGCCCAAACACGAAGAGATATACAACAAGATGGAATCCATGATCGCGGACTTCAAGTTCGTGATGCACGGCATCCGCGCGCCCGAGGGCGAAGTGTACGGGCGCACCGAGGCCGCCAACGGCGAACTCGGGTTCTACATCGTGCACAAGGGCGGCCGAAGCCCGTACAAGATCCATGTGCGCCCGCCGTGCTTCTACCTGTACAGCGCATTCGAGAAACTGATCAAGGGCCGCATGATCGCGGATGTGATTTCGGTCATGGGCAGCCTCAATATCATCGCCGGAGAACTGGACCGCTGATGGAATTTTCGCCGGAAGCCATGAAGGAAGTCGAGAAGCTGCTGTCGCGCTATCCGATCAAGGAAGCGGCGCTGCTGCCTCTGCTTCACATCGCCCAGCGCGAGTTCGGCCATGTTTCTCTCGAAGCCGAGGCCTATGTGGCGTCACTGCTGGACCTGCCCGCGCCCCGCGTGCACGGCGTGTCCACCTTCTACACCATGTACAACAAAAAGCCTGTGGGCAAGTACCATGTGCAGGTGTGCACCAACATCTCCTGCTCGCTCATGGGCGCGGAACATATTGTGAAATGCCTGGAAAAGAAACTCGGAATCAAGCCGGGGCAGACCACGGCGGACGGCAAATTCACCTTGAGCGAGGTGGAATGCCTGGGA
The DNA here is from genome assembly GCA_020061125.1 of bacterium. Taxonomy (GTDB): domain Bacteria; phylum UBP15; class UBA6099; order UBA6099; family DSWB01; genus DSWB01. Next base: position 4,899 of record JAGUYV010000335.1, read on the forward strand.
TCCTGCGGCACGGCCCCGGTCATGCAGATAAACGACGATTACTACGAAGATTTGACCGAAGCGAAAATTGATCAAATCCTGGGCGGACTCAAGTAAGACGCCCTTGCGGAGCAGGCAGCACATGGCCGAGATCATGAAAGTCGTAACGCGCAACATGGATGTGCCGGACCAGCACACCATTGCCGTGGCCATGCAGAACGGCGCCTACGAGCAACTGAAGAAAGCGCTCGAGATGACGCCGGACGCCATCATAGAAGAAGTCAAGAAATCCGGGCTGCGCGGCCGAGGCGGCGCGGGGTTCCCGGCGGGCCTCAAGTGGAGCTTCGTTCCCAAACAGGCGCCCAAACCCAAATACATGTGCGTGAACGCGGACGAGGGTGAACCCGGCACTTTCAAGGACCGGGTCATCATGAGCAAAGACCCGCACCTGCTGGTCGAGGGCATTCTGATCGCGTGCTACGCCATCGGCATCCGCGACGCCTACATCTACATCCGCGGCGAGTTCGTGGAACCCGCCAACATTCTTCAGAAAGCCATTGATGAAGCCTACGAAAAGGGCTTTATCGGCGAGAATATTCTGGGCAAGGACTTCACCTGCCACATCACGGTGCACCGCGGCGCGGGCGCGTATGTGTGCGGTGAGGAAACCGGGCTGATCGAGTCTCTGGAAGGCAAGCGCGGGCAGCCGCGGCTCAAGCCGCCGTTCCCGGCCGTGGTGGGCGCGTTCCAGGGGCCGACCGTGGTGAACAATGTCGAGACCCTGGCCAATGTGCCGCGCATCTTCGAGCACGGCGCGGACTGGTTTGCGGCCATCGGCGTGGAAAAGAATTCGGGCACGCGCCTGTTCGGCATCAGCGGACATGTGAACAAGCCCGGCGTGTATGAACTGCCCATGGGCACGCCCATCCGGGAACTCATCGAGCTGGCCGGGGGCGTGCGCGGCGGCCGCAAGATTAAAGCGGTCGTTCCGGGCGGTTCCTCGGCCCCTGCCCTGACACCGGACCAACTCGACACGCAGATGTCGTTCGACGCGCTCGGGGCCATCGGCTCCATGGGCGGCTCGGGCGGCGTGATCGTGATGGACGAGACCACGAATCTGGTGTGCGTGCTCACGCGCCTGCTGGAGTTCTACGCGCACGAATCCTGCGGCCAGTGCACGCCGTGCCGCGAGGGTGTGGCGTGGCTCAAGAAAATCATGCAGCGCATCCGCCGCGGACAGGGCAAGATTGAGGACATTGACCTCATGCTGGAAGTGGCCGGAAACATCATGGGCAACACTCTGTGCCCGCTGGGCGACGCCGCGGCCATGCCCACGCGCGGGTTTCTCACCAAATTCCGCGCCGAGTTCGAGGCATTCATCAAATCCGGCGCAAACGCCGAAGGAACACCCATGGCCGGCGAGGGCGCAGTTCAGGTCAGCGTCCCGGCCGCGGAATAAATACGAGCGGACCGCCTCGGCCAGAGCGCCGCGGCAAGGAAAGATCGAGCCATGCCGAAAATCACAATTGACGGCATTGAATGCGAAGTGGCGGACGGCCTCAATGTCATCGAGGCGGCCAAGACCATCGGCATCCATATCCCCCATTTCTGCTACCACCCGGCCTTGAGCCTCGTGGGCCAGTGCCGCATGTGCCTCATCGAACTGGACCCCATCCCCAAGCTCCAGACCGCTTGCTCCACTTTTGTCAAAGACGGCATGGTCATCCGCACCAACACCGAAAAAGTCATCAAGGCCCGCAAGGCCATCATGGAGTTCCTGCTCATCAACCATCCCCTGGACTGCCCCGAGTGCGACCAGGCCGGCGAGTGCGACCTCCAGAATAATTCGTTCGAGTTCGGCCAGGGCTTCAGCCGGTTCGAGGAGCAGAAACGCACCTACAGCCGCGACATTCCCGTGGGCGAAAAACTCGTGCGCATCCAGGACCGCTGCATCCACTGCACGCGCTGCATCCGGTTCTTCCGCGAAATTGTCCAAAACGAAGTTATGACCTACCAGTGGCGCGGCAACAACACGGCCATGACCCCGCTCGAACAAGACGGCCGCCGCCTGGACACCAATTACTCGGGCAACATGCACGAACTCTGCCCCTGCGGCGCGCTCACCCTCAAGGACTTCCGTTTCAAGACACGGCCCTGGAACCTTGCCAATACCGAAAGCGTATGCCCGCTGTGCAGCACGGGCTGCAACATTTTCATTGACCACAAGCAGCGCAAGATTTTCCGCATCCGCCCCCGCGTGAACATGGATGTAAACACATGGTGGATCTGCGATTTCGGCCGCATTGATTTCGGATACGCGCACAGCGAAACCCGCATCGCCGGGCCGCGCGTCAAGGGCGCGGACGCGGACTGGAAAACCGCGCTGGACACCGCCGCCGGGCTGCTCAAAACCACAGGCGCCAGCGCCACCGCCATCCTGTGCTCCGCGGACGCCACCAACGAGGAAGCCCTGCTCGTGAAGAAACTCGCGGCGGCCCTGGGCTGCTCCGCGGCCTCCCTGCCCGCTCCGGGCGTGGATCCGCTGGAAATGGAAGACCACCTGCTGCTGCGCGCGGACAAGGCCGCCAACACGCAGGGCCTCAAGGCTCTGGGCATCGTCCCGGACCCCGCGCTCGCGGACAAACTCTCCGGCGGCGCCATCAAAACCCTGCTGCTGATTAATCCTTTCAATAAACAGCTCGCCGCGGCGCTCGATGGCGTCCGTGACGCGGTTGCGAAAATCCCGAACCTCGTAGTTCTGGACCACAACGAAACGGACTTTTCCAAAGCCGCGGCCGTGGTTCTGCCGGGCGCGGTGTGGGCCGAGAAGAACGGCACCTTCACCAATTACAAGGGCCTGGTGCAGCGCATCAACCAGGCGTTCGCCCCGGCGGGCAAGGCGCGCGGGGACTTCGACATCCTGCTTGCTCTGGCCCAGGGCGCGGGCGCGGACATTGCCTGTAAAACCCACATTGACGCTTACAACGAAATCAGGGATGATCTGCTCAAGCTCGAAGCGCAGATTAAAAAAGATATCGAAGCATTACAGAAAGCCGCCGCCGAGGCGGAAAAGGCATGACTGAAAATTAAAGGAGCGCCCGCGGAGGCGCGGCACACGCGGTTCCGCACAGAGGATAAAGCATGGACAGCGCCGTTCTGGCAACCGTAATTCTTGCACTCATCAAAATCGCGCTCATTCTAGCGGTTCTCTTCACGGGCGTGGCTTATTATTCCCTGGCCGAGCGCAAGTTCAGCGCGTTCATGCAGGACCGGATCGGCCCCAACAGGTGCGGCCCATTCGCCCTGCTCCAGCCACTGGCCGACGGCGTCAAGTTCTTCCTCAAGGAAGATGTGATCCCGCACCATGTGGACAAGGTTCTGTACCTTGCGGCCCCGGCCATGGCCATGATTCCCGCCATGGCGACCATCGCCGTGGTCCCGTTCGCGGACCCCATCCCAGCGCCCGCTTCCGGGCTGTTCGCGTCCCTGGGCCAGATCCAGTTCCAGCTCGCGGACATCAATGTGGGCATGCTGTACATCTTCGCCGTGTCCGGCCTGGCCGTGTACGGCGTGGTGATCGCGGGCTGGGCGAGCAACAACAAATACGCCCTGCTCGGCTCCCTGCGCGCATCCGCGCAGATGATTTCCTATGAACTCACCCTGGGCTTGAGCGTGCTGGGCGTTTTCATGGTGTATGAAACCCTGCAGCTCGACGCCATCGTGGCCGCGCAGACCAGCTTCATTTCGTTCCTGCCCGTGGCCATCCCCAAGTGGGGCATCGTGGTGCAGCCGCTCGGGTTCCTGCTGTTTCTGATCGCAACCTTCGCGGAAACCAGCCGCCTGCCGTTCGACCTGCCCGAGGGCGAGGCCGAAATCGTGGCCGGTTATCATGTGGAATACGGCTCCATGAAATTCATGCTGTTCATGCTGGCCGAGTACTCGCACATGATCATCGCCAGCGCGGTGATCACCTGCCTGTTCCTGGGCGGCTGGAACCTGCCATGGGTGGACATGAGCAGCCTGCCTGCGGTTCAGCGCGTGGCCGCGCAACTGGCCGTGTTCACGGCCAAGGCCGGGTTCTTCGCGTTCCTGTTCATCTGGGTGCGCTGGACCCTGCCCCGGTTCCGCTACGACCAGCTCATGCGCCTGGGGTGGAAAGTGCTGCTGCCCCTGGCCATCGCCAACCTCGTGGCCACGGGCGCATTCTATGTTGTCAAGTACACGGTTGGCATCGGCTGAAACCGGCGAAGTCCGGGACTTCTGAAGGAAGCATTATGGCGATTATCGTAAAAAAACCCGCGCCGCTGACTTTCTGGGAGCGCATCTACCTGCCCGCCATTCTCAAGGGCCTGGGCATGACCATGCGCCACATGATTAAGACCCTTGCCGGCGGCGGCGTGACCATCCGCTATCCCGAGCAGCACAAGCGCGTACCCAACAACTATCGCGCCCTGCATGTCATGCCCACATGGGAAGACGGCCACATCAAATGCGTGGCGTGCGAAATGTGCTCCACAGTGTGCCCGGCGAACGCCATCACGGTTCACGCCGAGGAAGACGAAAATCCCGAAATCGAAAAGCGCGCGGCTTTTTATGAAATTGACGAACTGCGGTGCATCTTCTGCGGGTTCTGCGAGGAAGTCTGCCCGCGCGACGCCATTCATCTGACCAAGAATTACGAGTTTGTGACCGATAACCGCGAAGGGTTCCTGTATGGCATGGACCGGCTGACCAAGACAGGGCGGCTGGTGAGCGAACTGGAAGCCAAGGAGAACAAAGACAGGTAATCCATGGATATTTCGCTGATGCAGATCATCTTCTGGGCGCTCGCCGCGTGCGCGGTGGTTGCGGCGCTGGGCGTGGTACTGTCCCGCAACGCCATTTACAGCGCCCTGTGCCTGGTGGGAACCATGTTCTGCCTGGCGGGCCTTTTCGTGCTGCTCAACGCGCAGTTCCTGGCCGCGGCCCAGGTCATCGTTTACGCGGGCGCGGTCATGGTCCTATTCCTGTTCGCCATCATGCTGCTGCAGGCCGGGCAGGCGCCGGGCGAGGAACGCTTCACGGTTCAGGCCCTTCTGGGCTGGCTCTTCGGCATCATCCTGGCCGTGCAGATCGGCGCCCTGGTGTTCGTGGCATTCAAGGGCCAGTCCGCCGCGCACACAAGCAAAACCGGCGGCCCGGTCCTGTCCGCTTCCCAGGCCATCGTGCCGGGCGCAAGCGCAACCGTCACCCTCAAGGACTCTTACAAGAACGCGGACTCCAAAGTCAAAGATACCGTTGAAATCGAATTCATCGCCGGTCCAACCAATGAGGCCGAAACCATAACCCTCACCGAAACCGGGCCGGACACCGCGGTGTTCGCCGGAACTGCGGCCACACTGGCCGACGCCCTTCCCGGAAAGCCCGAGGACGGCGCATTCCATGTGCAGCCCGGATACAAAATCACCGCCAATTACGAGGATACGCGCACGGGCAACTACCGCACCGCGGTTATCCGCGTGCGCGACCATGTTATTGAAATGCCCGCAGCCGTGACGCCCGATGCGGACCTGAATGTCTCCGTGAGTTCGCACGCGGCCAACACCGGCCCGGCGGCGGACACAGTCAAAATCGTGGTGACCAACAAGCCGTCCGGCGAACGCGAGGCTGTGGTTCTGACCGAAACCGGACCGGCCACGGGCGTGTTCACCGGAGCGCTCAAAACCAAACACGGCACAGTGCCCGGCAGGAACAACGACGGCGTCATGATCGCCCGGGGCGGCGATACGCTCACGGCCCTGTACCAGCCCGGAGACGGGGACAAAATCGAGGCCGCGCTCACGGACGGCGAACTGGGCGAGGACGAGCAGATCCCCGAGGCCGCAGCCAGCGCGGAAGTCGCGTTCGGCAACACCGAATCCGTGGCCCTGGCCCTGTTCGCCAAATACCTGTATCCCTTCGAAGCCATAGCGGTGCTGCTGCTGATCGCCATGATCGGCGCGGTGCTGATTGCAAAAAAGAAACTGAAGAAGGCAAACGACTGACGCGCCCGGAACCGCAAGGCGCGGGAGACTGACATGATCGGTGTATCACACTATCTGGCGTTGAGCGCCATCCTGTTCAGCATCGGCGTGGCGGGCGTGCTCACGCGCCGCAACGCGCTCATTATTTTCATGTCCATCGAACTGATGCTCAACGCCGTGAACCTGTCGTTCATCGCATTCTCGCGCCATCTCGGGGATGTGGACGGGCAGGTGTTCGTGCTGTTCGTCATGGCCGTGGCCGCCGCGGAAGTGGCCGTGGGCCTGGCCATCATCATTTCCATTTACAGGAAACGCGGCACCGCGAACATTGATAAAGTCAACATCATGAAATGGTGACGATTTGAAACAGTACATCTGGCTCATACCGCTCATTCCGCTGCTCGGGGTCATTTTCAACGGCCTGTTCGGGCGCGCGTTCGACAAGTCCACCCGCTCCGTGGGCGGCCTGTTCGCCTGCGGCACGGTGCTGGCCAGTTTTCTGATGTCCCTCAAGGCCGTCGTCGAGCTGTCGCAGATGCCCGAAGGCGCGCGCCTCATCGTGAACCGCGTGTTCCCGTGGATCGTGGCCGGGAATTTCGAGGTCTGGTTCTCGGTGGCGCTCGACCCGCTGTCCGCGGTCATGATTCTTGTGGTCACGGGCGTGGGCTTTCTCATTCATGTCTACTCTCTGGGCTACATGTCCCATGACGAAGGCTACACCCGCTTTTTCGCATACCTGAACCTGTTCATGTTCTCCATGCTGACCCTGGTGCTGGCGGACAGCTTCCTGCTGCTGTTCGTGGGCTGGGAGCTTGTGGGCCTGTGCTCGTACCTGCTCATCGGGTTCTGGCTGCACAAGGACAGCGCGGCCAACGCGGGCAAGAAAGCGTTCATCGTGAACCGCGTGGGCGACTTCGGCGTGCTGTGCGCCATGTTCGCCATCTTCGGCGTGTTCGGCACTCTGGATTTCCAGAAAATCATCGCTATGGTCGAGCACAACGCCACGGTCACGCCGTGGTTCCTGGGCAAGGCGCTGCCCGTGCTGGATGTGCTGCACACAGCCACGCCCCTGTTCGGCATTACTTTGATTACAGTAATTTGCCTGGCCCTGTTCCTGGGCGCAACCGGCAAATCCGCGCAGATTCCGCTGTATGTGTGGCTGCCCGACGCCATGGAAGGCCCCACGCCGGTGAGCGCGCTCATCCACGCCGCCACCATGGTCACCGCGGGCGTGTACATGGTCTGCCGAACCAGCGTGCTGTTCGCTCTGGCGCCCCAGGCGCTCATGGTGGTCGCGATCGTGGGCTGCGCCACCGCCATTTTCTCCGCCACCATCGGCGTGGCGCAATACGACATCAAGCGCGTGCTGGCCTACTCCACGGTGAGCCAGCTCGGGTTCATGTTCCTGGCCTGCGGCGTGGGCGCATACGCAGTGGCTGTATTCCACCTGGCCACGCACGCTTTCTTCAAGGCCCTGCTCTTCCTCGGGTCCGGCTCGGTGATTCACGGCATGCACGAGGAGCAGGACATGCGCCACATGGGCGGGCTGGCCGGCAAGATGAAAATCACCTTCGCCACCATGCTTATCGGCACCCTGGCCATCGCGGGCATCCCGTTCTTCGCCGGGTTCTTTTCCAAGGACGAAATTCTGTGGAAGGCGTTCAGCACGCCGCTTGGCGAGCAGTTCGGCAGGACCCTGTGGATGGTCGGCACCGCGGCCGCGTTCCTCACCGCCTTCTACATGTTCCGCCTTATTTACATGACTTTCTCGGGCAAGCCGCGCTGGCATGAGCACACGCACCCGCACGAATCCCCGTTGAGCATGACCGGACCGCTCATGATTCTGGCCCTGTTCTCCATCATCGGCGGATGGATCGGCACGCCCCCGGCCTGGCCCGTGTGGCAGAACCATTCCTTCTATGAATGGCTGCACCCCATGTTCTCGCAGGCCGAGCACATTCTGACCACCATGTCCCTGGCGCACCCGCACCACATTGACCACCATGCGGCGCACGCGCTCGAAACGCAGCTCATGTGGGGTTCCGTGGTCGTGGCCCTGGCCGGCATCGCCATCGCCACTGTCTTCTACTTCCGCACAAACCGCCACGAAGCCGTGCGCCGCATCCTCGCGCCCGTGCATTTCGTGCTGAACCGCAAATACTTCGTGGACGAAATTTACACCTGGACCATCGTGGAGCCGGGCAAGTGGTTCTCGTCCCTGTTCCTGTGGAAAATCGCGGACGCGGGCATCATTGACGGATTCGTCAACGCCCTGGCCGGGCTTACCGGCGCCGTGGGCGGCGTGGTGCGCCGCATCCAGACCGGCGTGGTTCTGAACTACGCCCTCGTGTTCGTGCTCGGCGTCATCGCCATTCTCTACTTCGTGGTGTGGTCAGGAGTGTAATGCTTTGAATCAACTGAACCTGCCGATTCTCTCGCTGCTCATTTTCTCGCCGCTCATCGGCGTGCTGTTCATCCTGTTCTGCGGACGCAAGAGCCACACCATGATCCGCAACATCGCCATGGCGTCGTCCCTGGGCACCCTGGTCATTTCCTGCGTCATTCTCTACACCTTCAAATCGCACACATCCCTGATGCAGTTCGAGGAAAATGTGCCGTGGATCGCCCAGTGGGGCGTGAACTACCACCTTGGCCTGGACGGCATCAGCGTGCTCCTGGTGTTCCTCACCGCCCTGCTCACCCCAATCTGTATCTTGAGTTCCTGGAACTACATCTCCAAACGTGTCAAGGAATTCCACATCTTCTTCCTCATGCTCGAAACCGCCATGCTCGGGGCGTTTCTGGCCCTGGACCTGGTTCTGTTCTATGTGTTTTGGGAAGCCATGCTCATCCCCATGTACTTCATCATCGGCGTGTGGGGCGGGCCGCGGCGCATCTATGCGGCCATCAAGTTCTTCCTGTTCACATTCGTGGGCAGCGTGTTCATGCTGCTCGCCATCATGACCCTGTACTTCATCCACAAAGACATAACCGGCGTGGCCTCCTTCGATCTCATGGAGATCAGCAAGATCATCGTGGCGCCGCACCTGCAGATGTGGCTGTTCGCGGCCTTCGGCCTGGCGTTCGCCATCAAGGTGCCCATGTTCCCGTTCCACACATGGCTGCCGGATGCGCATGTGGAAGCGCCCACCCCCGGATCGGTGATCCTGGCCGGCGTGCTCCTGAAAATGGGCACTTACGGGTTCATGCGCTTCGCCATGCCCCTGTTCCCGTACGCGGTCATGGAGTACATGCCCTACATCAGCGCCCTGGCCGTGATTGGCATCATCTACGGCGCGCTGGTGGCCATGGTGCAGCCGGACATGAAGAAACTCGTGGCCTACTCGTCCGTGTCCCACCTGGGTTTCGTGATGCTGGGCCTGTTCGCGCTCAACGCCCAGGGCGTGCAGGGCGCGCTGCTGCAGATGATCAACCACGGCTTCAGCACGGGCGCGCTGTTCCTCATCGTGGGCATGCTCTATGAACGCCGCCACACGCGCATGATCGCCGACTACGGCGGCATCGCAAAAGTCACGCCCATGCTGTTCGTGTTCTTCCTCGTGGTCACGCTCTCGTCCATCGGGCTGCCGGGCCTGAACGGGTTCGTGGGCGAAGTGCTCATCATGGTGGGCGCGTGGTCCAACCAGTTCATGGACCGCTCCATTTATTTCACCATCGCAGCCGCCACGGGGGTGATCCTCGCGGCCATCTACATGCTCTGGATGTTCCAGCGCGTGATGTACGGCCCGGTCAAGAACGAGAAAAATCAGAATCTCGAAGATCTTTCACCCCGCGAAATTGCGGTGCTCGCGCCCATGATCCTGTTCATCGTCTGGATCGGCGTGTATTCGCAGCCGTTCATGAAAACCATGGAAGCCTCGGTGCGCGACTTCAATGTGCAGATCGAGGCCCGTTTCAAGGCGTCTCTAACGGTTCCCAAAGGCGTCAAGGCAATAGTCATTTCTGCGCCGCAGCAGCAACTTCCGGCAGAGGAGAAGGTCACAGAGTAATGCCCAGCCTGTCCGACATACAATTCTACCTGCCCGTGAGCATGGATTTCGTGATGATCATCCCGCAGTTGGCGATCCTCGCTTTCATGCTCGGCATCCTGCTTCTGGACCTGCTGTTCAGCGACGACGAAACGCGCTCCACCGCGGCCATCGCCGTGCTGGGCCTGGCCTGCGCCGGGTTCTACTCTCTGCGCGTGCTCTGGGGATCTTCAAGCTACGCCTTCAACCATCTGCTTCTCATTGACAATTACGGGTTGTTCTTCAACGCCCTGTTCTGCGGCGGCGCGATTCTGGCCGTGCTCATCAGCGCGCGCTATATCGAGCGCGAAGGCATGGCCCTGGGCGAGTACTATGTAATTCTTCTGGGCGCTGTTCTGGGCATGATGATCATGGCCTCGGCCGGCAGCCTCATCACCGTGTTCGTGGGCATCGAAACCCTGTCCATTTCCCTGTACGCCCTGGCCGGATTCAACCGCGAAAAACCAGTGTCTGGCGAAGCCGCCATCAAGTACCTGCTGCTCGGGTCGTTCGCCACCGGGTTCCTGCTCTACGGCATCGCGCTGATTTACGGAACCACGGGCAGTTTCGACATCATCACCATCGGCGACCACATCAAGGCGCACGGCGGGCCGGACAAGGTTATGCTGCTCGGCGCCGTGCTCATCCTCATCGGGTTCTCGTTCAAGGCGTCCCTGGCCCCGTTCCACATGTGGGCGCCGGATGTGTACCAGGGCGCGCCCACGCCCATCGCGGGCTTCATGTCCACGGCCGCCAAGGCTGCGGCCTTCGCCGTGCTGTTCCGCGTGCTGTCCATCGCCATGCCCGGCCTGCACAAGCACTGGCACGCCCTGCTTTATGTCATCGCCATCATCACCATGATCATCGGCAACTTGAGCGCGCTCGGCCAGGGCAACATCAAGCGCATGCTGGCCTATTCGAGCATCGCGCACGCGGGCTATCTGGTCATCGCCATCCTGGCCGCGGGCCGGGGCGAAGCGCTCGGCGCGCAAAGCATCCTGTTCTATCTCATCGCCTACACGCTCATGAACATGGGCGCATTCGGTGTGCTCTCCGCGCTGGCGCGCCGCAACCAGAACAATGAAACCGTGGACAGCTTCGCGGGCATCGGATACCGCCATCCCGCTTACGCCGCGGCCATGACCCTGTTCCTGGTGTCCCTGGCCGGCGTGCCCCCCACCGCGGGATTCTTCGGCAAGTTCTACATCTTCCTGTCGGCCGTGCGCGCGGACATGATTCCGCTGGCCATCATCGGCGTGCTGAACGCCGTGGTCTCGGTGTTCTACTATCTGCGCGTTGTCGTGGCCATGTACATGCAGGAACCGGGCGAGGAAATCGAGCGCGACAAAATCCTGTGGTGGCCCGCGGCCCTGGCCATCGGCATTTCCGCGGCGGGCATCATCGCCATGGGCCTGCTCCCCGGCCGGTTCATCAACCTGGCCGCAAGCGCCATCCTCTCCGGCATCTGAAATTCAAATTTCCGTCTAATTGATATGCATGGAATTTGTTATGCTTCGGCTGCGCTGTGTTAAAAAATCAGCGGCAGGCCCATGGGCGTGCGGGAATCCAGAAGAAGATGGGTCATGTAAGCGAGCATGGCGGATCGCGCCGCGGCCTTGACTCCGGAGCGGAAATCCTCGCGGCGCTCAATGCGATCGAGCACCAGAACGGCGGCCGCAAGTGTGGCGGCGCTGTGAAAAAACTTTCTGTGATATCGGTTCGTGGGCGGTTCGAGGATGTCGGGCATGGCGCCGTAGAGCGCGCCCAGCAGAGCGGTGTGCCCCAGCCGCTCGGTGTCCACCGGCTCATTGTTCGCTGCGCGGTCCGCGGCGTATGCGGCGGCCGCGGCCGCGGCGCCCACTCCGGCGTGCAGAATTGTCAGCGGCATGTCGAATCTCCCAGTGCGTCAAAATCTTGGCGCGCATTCAAATTATAGAAATGGAATCCACGGGCATCCAGAATGTTCCTGGGCCGGGCCGGGCGATCACGCATTGTCGAGAAATGGCGAGGCGATCGAAAGGAGTTCGTCTATGAGAAAGGGTTTGTTCAGAAACACGGGCGCAAGGGGATCGGCGTCAGCGGGTTCGGGGGCGGGTGCGTTGTCGCCGGACATGATGATCACGCCGCAGCGCGGGAATTGCAGTTTGATTTTGAGAGCGAGATCCGCGCCCTGCATGTCGGGCAGATGCCTGTCAATAACCGCCAGGGCCAGGCGCAGGCCGTTGTCTCGGAAAATCTCCAGCGCGCCCTCGCCGTTTTTTGCGGTGAGAACTTCGCAATTCTTTTCGCCGAGCACTTCGGCCACAAAATCGAGAACATCCGGCTCGTCGTCCACAACGAGCGCGGCGGGCCGCGCAAGCTCGCCCTTGTCTGTCGGCTGCGCATTCGCGGCGGCAGACCCGGTCTCGGCGAAAGGAAGATAAACGGTCACGGACGCGCCGCGGCCGGGCTGGCTGGCCAGGGCCAGGCGTCCGCCATGGCCCGTGATGATGCCGTGGGTCACGGCCATGCCCAGGCCCGTGCCGCGGCCCATGGGCTTGGTGGTGAAAAACGGTTCGCAAACCTTGTTGAGAACTTCGGGGGGCATGCCCGGCCCGTCGTCCGTGAAACGCGCCAGGCACCAGCGGCCCGCGGGCAACCCGTCGGGACCGGTCCCGCCGGGCGCCACCGTGACTTCGCCCGTCTCGATGGTGAGCGTTCCCGCGCCGTCCATGGCGTCGCGCGCGTTGGTGCAGATGTTGATGAACGCCTGCAGCAACTGGTTCACATCCCCGCGCACGGGGTCCAGGTTCCGGTTCAATATCGTGGACACGCGCACAGACGGCGGCATGCTGCGTTCGATCATGGGCAAAAGTTCCCGCTCGATGATCGTGTTCAGCGGCAGGGTTCGTTCCGAGAGTTTTTCCTTGCGCGCGAAGGTAAGCATTTTCATGGTGAGATCGCGCGCGCGCTGCGAGGCTTTATAAATCTGGCGCAATTCGTGGTGCGGGGCTTCCCCCGGCAGCAGGTTCATGAGCGCGATCTCCGCGTTGCCCATGATTACAGTGAGCAAATTGTTGAAATCGTGGGCGATGCCGCCGGCCATGGTGCCGATGGCTTCCATTTTCTGCGAGTGCAGCAGTTGTTCCTGGAGCGCGTCTTTCTGCCGCTGGGCGATGCCTCGCTCCCTGATCTCATTTTCCAGGGCGATATTGTACGCGCGCACGCTGTGGTAATGCCGTATGCTGCCGCGAAGCCCGCGCAGGGCCACGATTGCGAACGCCAGGATGCCCGCCGTGACCAGCGCCGCGCACAGCACGGCCATGCTCCGGCGTTCGAAATGGCCGTACTGGCGCAGTATTTTCTCCTGCTCCGCATACATGGTCATGTAAGCGGTCTTCTCGCCGATGGCAAGCGCTCCTGTGGTGAACATTGCGGGCTGGCCCGCCACGGTTGCGACCTCGCTGAACTGGCCCTTTGCTCCCGGCGATTTTTCCACGGCGAGGCGGTGCCGGTCCAGAAGCCGCTGCAAATCCCGGTCGCGGGTCGAGAGAGCGCCGCCGCTGCCCTTGAACTCGCTCTCGAGATATCCCATGACCTGGCGCGGATGGCCTTCATACACCAGAATGAAATTGCCGTACGCCAGGGACTCGCCCGGCCCGGGCTTGTTTGCGCCGTTGATACGCTTCTTAAGGTCATCGGCGATGGCGCCGCTGGTGATGTAGTCATCAATCATGCCCGTGGCGTAATCGCCCACGGACATGCCCAGCACATTGACGCCCTGCAGATGCTCCAGGGCGATGTCCAGCAAATCGCCCGTGTAATTCATGATGGTGCGCTGGCGTCCCATGTACATGTCCATCACGAGATGCCGGTCATAAGTGTTGTAAAAATGGAAAGCGATCCACACGCCCGCGGCAAGACACAGGGATACGGCGATCACTGCGGCCTGCATGGCCCTGAACCCGCGCGGGTTCAGCGGCGGCGGATCGGGGACGGCTGCCGTGGCGGTGTGTTCTATGTGCTGTTGTCGCGTCATCGCAGCAGAGCCTTGCGCAAAGGGGAAATCCGGGCCAGAAGGCACAGGCGCATTATGACAAATAACAGCGTTTATGTCAAAAGCGCGTGCCCCGCTTGAAGCCCCTGGGGGCAGGGCCTCTGTATCATGATAAGATGCGCCAAAAACAATTCAATAAAAACGCCGCTAAATATCAAAAACGACACGAATACGGCCGGAAATCATACGGATTATGACTTGCAAGTGCAATGCGCGTGCGCTGCAAGGGAAATGCTGACAAAATGGCCGCCGGTGGAAACGGGTGTGTGGAAGAACCAGTGGCCGGCGCGATATTTGAGGAAAAACGCGGGGCGTTTTCAGGCATGAAAAAGCCCGGCGGCGACCTACTTTCCCACGGAGTCTCCCCCGAAGTATCATCGGCGCTGGAGGGCTTAACTTCCGTGTTCGGAATGGGAACGGGTGTGGCCCCTCCGCAATTGCCACCGGGCAAAAAAGCAAAGGATGTAAAGGTACAGGGCGATGCGGCCGGAAAGGGCCGACCCCTGAAAAGTGCACAGTGTGTTGTATGCGAAACGCGCGGTTTCGAACGAGCAATTGGTATTAAGTCAAAATGGTCAAGCTCTCGGCCTATTAGTACCGGTCAGCTGAACGTGTCGCCACGCTTACACCTCCGGCCTATCAACCTGGTAGTCTTCCAGGGGCCTCTCGCACCTCGAGGGTACATGGAAATCTCATCTTGAGGGGGGTTTCCCGCTTAGATGCTTTCAGCGGTTATCCCGTCCAGACATAGCTACCCAGCTGTGCCGCTGGCGCGACAACTGGTGCACCATAGGTCTGTCCATCCCGGTCCTCTCGTACTAAGGACAGAGCCTCTCAAATTTCCAACGCCCGCGAAGGATAGGGACCGAACTGTCTCACGACGTTCTGAACCCAGCTCGCGTACCGCTTTAATGGGCGAACAGCCCAACCCTTGGGACCCTATTCAGCCCCAGGATGCGACGAGCCGACATCGAGGTGCCAAACCTCCCCGTCGATGTGAACTCTTGGGGGAGATAAGCCTGTTATCCCCGGGGTAACTTTTATCCGTTGAGCGACGGCCCTTCCACACGGGACCGCCGGATCACTAGGTCCTGCTTTCGCATCTGCTCGACATGTCTGTCTCACAGTTAAGCACCCTTATGCCCTTACACTCGATGCACGATTTCCGACCGTGCTGAGGGTACCTTTGAGCGCCTCCGTTACCTTTTGGGAGGCGACCGCCCCAGTCAAACTGCCCACCTGACAGTGTTCCCTGGCCGGCTAACGGCTCAGGGTTAGGGTCCCAACCTAACAAGGGTGGTATTCCAAGGTCGGTTCCAGGAGACCTGACGACCTCCCTTCAAAACCTCCCACCTATCCTATACATGCTAGACCGAAACTCAGTGCCAGGCTACAGTAAAGCTCCACGGGGTCTTTCCGTCCTTTCGCGGGTAACGCGCATCTTCACGCGTAATGCAATTTCGCCGAGTCCCATGCAGAGACAGCGCCCAAATCGTTACGCCATTCGTGCAGGTCGGAACTTACCCGACAAGGAATTTCGCTACCTTAGGACCGTTATAGTTACGGCCGCCGTTCACCGGGGCTTCGGTCGAGAGCTTCGCCTTGCGGCTAACCCCCTTCCTTAACCTTCCGGCACCGGGCAGGCGTCAGTCTCTATACGTGGGCTTTCGCTTTGGCAGAGACCTGTGTTTTTGCTAAACAGTCGCTTGGGCCTTTTCACTGCGGCCGCCTCGGGCTACATGGCAAGTTTGACCCTGCCAGCGACCCTACCGCGGCACCCCTTCTCCCGAAGTTACGGGGTGAATTTGCCGAGTTCCTTTGCATGGGTTCTCTCGCTCGCCTTGGGATTCTCTCCCTGTCTACCTGTGTCGGTGTACGGTACGGTCACCAGCACACTCCCTAGAGGCTTTTCCCGGCAGCATGGAATCAACCAGTTCCCCGAACCCGAGGGTTCGAGTCCTCGTCACCTTTCAGGGTATGTGAGGAGATGCATTTGACACTTCCTCCCCCTACGGGCTTTCACAGACGCGTCCATCAGTCTGCTGGCCTATCCTTCTGCGTCCCCCCATCGGTAGTAACGCATACTGGTGGTGCAGGAATGTTGACCTGCTCGCCATCGCCTACGCCTTTCGGCCTCGGCTTAGGGCCGACTAACCCTTGGTGGACGAACCTTCCCAAGGAAACCTTAGACTTACGGCGGAAGAGATTCTCACTCTTCTCTCGCTACTCATACCGGCATTCTCACTTCCACTTCGTCCAGCAGTCCTTACGGTCTGCCTTCAACCTAGTGTGGAACGCTCCCCTACCACTCCGCTTGCGCGGAATCCGCAGCTTCGGTGCAATGCTTAGCCCCGTTACATTTTCGGCGCAGAATCACTTGACCAGTGGGCTATTACGCACTCTTTAAAGGATGGCTGCTTCTAAGCCAACCTCCTGGTTGTCTAAGTAACTCAACATCCTTTCCCACTTAGCATTGCTTAGGGACCTTAGCTGGCGGTCTGGGCTGTTTCCCTCTCGTCTACGGAGCTTATCCCCCGCAGGCTGACTCCCGTGATACGGCAAGGCGGCATTCGGAGTTTGATTGGGTTTGGTAAGCTTTCGGGCCCCCTAGTCCATTCAGTGCTCTACCTCCGCCCGCTAGTTACACGAGGCTATCCTTAAAGATATTTCGGGGAGAACCAGCTATCTCCAAGCTCGATTAGCTTTTCACCGCTATCCACAACTCATCCAAATCCTTTTCAACGAATATTGGTTCGGGCCTCCACATGGTCTTACCCATGCTTCACCCTGGCCATGGATAGATCGCTTGGTTTCGGGTCTACAGCATGCTACTCAATCGCCCTATTCAGACTCGCTTTCGCTTCGGCTCCAGGTTTTAACCCCTTAACCTCGCAGCATACCATAACTCGCCGGTTCGTTCTACAAAAAGCACGCTGTCAGGCATTCCGGCCCGAAGGCACGGCATAGCCCTCCAACGGTTCGTAGGCATACGGTTTCAGGTACTATTTCACTCCCCTAGCCGGGGTTCTTTTCACCTTTCCCTCACGGTACTGGTTCACTATCGGTTACCGAGTCGTATTTAGCCTTGGAAGGTGGTCCTCCCGGATTCCCACAGGATTTCCCGGGTCCCGTGGTACTCAGGAACCGCTCATCGGAGGCGTTTGCATTTCGCGCACGGGGCTATCACCCTCTGCGGCGCTGCTTCCCAGCAGCTTGCACTATACAAACACTTTGTAACTCCTAGGCCGGCCGGCAGACCAGCCAAGAACGGTCCTACAACCCCACAGAGGCAACGCCTGCCGGCTTGACATCCCTGTGGTTTGGGCTATTCCCAGTTCGCTCGCCGCTACTACGGGAATCTCTGTTGATTTCTTTTATGCGGGTTACTAAGATGTTTCAGTTCACCCACTTCTCTTCTCCCGGCCTATGTGTTCAGCCGGGGATGGCGGGGCATGACCCCCACCGGGTTTCCCCATTCGGAAATCGCCGGATCTACGGATGCTTACTCCTCCCCGGCGCTTATCGCAGTTTGCCACGTCCTTCTTCGACGCTCGGTACCAAGGCATCCACCGTATGCCCTTCGTAGCTTGACCATAAAATGTCAACTATGAAGAGATCTTGAAATTGCTCGCGCGTTATTCGCGTTTCGCTTTACACACTATGCACTTTTCAAGGTTCGGCGGCCTGGCCGCGGTCCCGCGGTTCCGGCCCATCAAAAAGCCCCGGCAGAGTGCCCGGGGCGCAGGATTCCATCTTGGAGTCGCGCTCCGTGCTATTCCTTCAGGACTTGTGTGTCAGTCAGTTTGTAGACTTTCAATGCTCCAAACTTTTTACAAGTTTCGACAACAGTGTATTATAAACACCTGCCATCGGCCCTGTCAAGTTAAATTTCAAACTTTTTTCAAGAACCTCCCGGCACTCGCCGGGTGCAAATAACAGTATAAGGGTTTCCGCCGTTTGATCAACAACTATTTCGAGATTTTTTGTGAAGCGTGTAGCGGGTAGCGAGTAGCGTGTAGGGAAAATCAAAATCAAAGCCGGAACAGCGCCCGAGTCGGGAGCGGCAGAGCGCGGCGGGGGGCAGTTGAAAAACAACCAAAGCTGCGCAGGGGCGCAAGCGCAGTAAAAAAATCGGGACTGGGGCCGTGGGGCTGTTGAACAACTCGTTATTTGCTTTCTTGGCATTGTTTCAAAGTACCGCAAATGAGCAAAAGTGAGGAAAAACACCGGGACTGGGTGCGTTTTGCGACAGCAAAACCTTGCCTGTCCCGCGTTTTTTCCGACGCAGGGACTTTTTCAACGGCCCCACCGTGGCGTTTTTCCGCGTGCCTGTACCTGATTTTACGGCCGCCTGACTCTTTCAACAGCCCCGCTGCGTAGCTCCCCCTCGCCTATCGAGGATGTGACTCATACATTCGCAAGGCTGCGAAAAAACCGGGGACTGGCGGGCTGTTGAAAAACTCGTTATTTGCTTTCTTGGCATTGTATCCAGGTACCGCAAATGAGCAAAAGTAAGGAAAAACACCGGGACTGGGTGCGTTTTGCGACAGCAAAACCTTGCCTGTCCCGCGTTTTTTCCGGCGCCGGGACTTTTTCAACAGCCCCACTGGGCCACTTTCCGCAAGGGAAACCAAGCCTGCACCCAGGTTTTTTCTCCCCCGCACTTTTCATCAGCCCCCCTGTATCTGTTTTCATGGCCGCCGGACTTCCCCCCGCCCCCTGAAGCACCTATATATAAGGATATTAAAGTAACACGGCCTCTCGCGCCGGGCGGCGCATTCGCCGCGCGGAATTGTTGTATTGATGAAAGCGAACTGACACGAACGCAATGCACGGCCATGGCCCGCGCCCCCGGCCGCCCGCGTGGATTTCCCTTGCAGATACGCGCTGCGGTCAGAACACAGCGTGTTTCTCCATGATCATGCTGTTGTCGTTGTGAAAGGTTTTTGGTAGCTATACATTAGTTTAGTATGATGTCCCCGAAATTCCATGTTGATGCCAAGTTCAGGGAGACTTGAAGCGGGAGAAGAGTGTTGGGCGTGATGAATTGATCAATACAAATACGGGACTCAATTGAGTCTGTCTAAAATTGACCTCATGAAAAGAACTACTTCATCTTTATATGTGTAAATTTCTGGATATTTCACCGCAGCCGCTTCTTTACCTTTTCCCAAACTATTTACTCCCACAATGTTTTGTAACTTCGTTCGAAAATTATCCATGAATCCAAGTTTCTCAAAATTTTTAAAATTGAAATATACAGAAGTATTTTCAAGCCCAAACAGCGCCATGGATTTTTTACTATCACAGATTTGAAGTGATTTAGTTTTGAATACCAGTTTGCATTTCCCTTGCGCCTCGTACTCCTTTGCTATTCTGAGCAACTCTAACCGTAAAGACCTATCTGGTTCTTGAACAACCAAATCAACCCAATCATCTTTTTGAAGTATTTGCCTTTGCTGAGAAGAAAAGGTTGTGAGCAAACATGCTGCTCTAACTGTTCCTGTTATAAATGTGGCTGACGAAACCTTGCCATCAGTATTGGATTTTGCTTTGAATCGTGAAAACTCAACACATGCTATCGGGAATTTGTTTTTGCCTTTAGAGCGAATCGTTCTAAGATAATCCGTTAGGATAAGTGCGCGTTGCTCTAAATTGTCTCCAGCAATCACCAATAGATAGTCGTTCAGAGAAAATTCGATTTTCTTTTTTAAGGAATCAAGTGTTAGCTCAACATGATCTCCCTTTGGAGCTTGTTTTTTTAACTTTCTGTTGAATATTTTGACAATCTCATTTTCATTATCCGTCTGATAGTAATTAAGATATGCATCTCTAATGTCCTCATATCCCCACTGTTGGACTCGTGATGCATATTCCATTACCTGAGCACAAACTTCACGTCTTGCTTGAGGATTTTCAACCAATTTACATTCGACTATGATTAGTTTCCCTGTATCATCAAGGAAAAGGAGGTCTATGTTGCCTATTTCCGTTTTTACTTCACGACCTATCGGAATTGCCAAACATGCTTTTGGGTTCAATTCTGAAATGGGAAAAGATTCGGGATGTTGTTCGATACAGGTCTGCAAATCATATTCGTTTTCGAATTTGTCTATTTCAATTTGTATATCACCCTTGATGTCAGTGGTAAAGAGATTCATTTTTACTCCTCGCCCCCATAAGATGGGAAAAGTGATTTGATTTCAGCAAATATCCTATAATCTGCATTTACATCACATGTTGCACATCGGCAATCAATTATCATGGTTGACAAATTCGCTTGGTATTCTTTATCGAACCAATCATTCTTCTCTCCTTGCAGAAATCGAAGTGACCCTGTAAATGATACATCAACATTGTACTGCATATTTCCACACTCACACGCAATAGGCTCAACTTCAAAGCTTGTACCATTTGAGGGCAAGAAATGTCGCCCCATTGACTCAATGACTTCAGTGGGTGCCTTTTCGCCGCATTCCACACAAGTCATTTGGACTTGAAATCGCTTCTGCGTAACCTTGTCGACGCGTTCTTGCTCTGTTGGACTGAAAACCATGTTCATGGTTATAGACCCATTTATGGTACCACGAAATTCCCGACCGCCACAGGAACAAAGGTATGGTTTGTAATCAGTATCCATCAGTATTCCTTTGCATGTATTGATTTCACATTCCTGGTCGTTCCTTTTTCTTCTGTTCAATCAGTTTTTCAAGCTCATGCATAAAATCATCTGAAGCCCCTTCGTTTCTTAACATCTCAACATTGGACTCGATAGTCTGTATCAACCTTTCTCTGGATTCTTTACAAGGGTCGTCTGGAAGACGGATTTCCTTGCCGTTGATTTCATTGATTTTTTCAAGAAGAGAGTCATCACTGGCACTGAAAGGGTCATATTTATTTTTTAATTGCTCGTTTTCCCCATTGAGCGGTTGTTCTGAAAATATGTTGTCTGATTGCATTTTCAGCATTCCGGACTGGATGAGGCTATAGGTCATCTTGTCTGCAAAGTGGCCGACAATCCACTTATCCCGGTCATCAGGGTCGAAAATCAAATTGAAATCCTGCTCGCTGAATATTTCCATACACTCTTCAAGCTCATCCCCAGGACTCATCTGATAGGATTTATCATCTTGTTGGATTTTGAGGGAATACTGGTATGCATTCAACCTTTCCGAATCGAAGTTGCCTGAAAACAATGGCAGCACAAGGTCAATATCATCTTCAGGGCAACACAGGAAGGCAATTTCGTAAAGTCCCGGTTTCTGACATTTCATTTCGAGCATCTGGCATATCATGTTTTATCTCCCTTTTCGCCTATTTAATAAACCGAGAAATCGTGATTTTGTAACCAGTGTTTGAAAATAAATATATCCCTGTGTTTAATAGAATAATTACCTGATGGTGCAAGAATTTGCGCAATTTTGAATATATATCGCCGGAGAGTTCTGGGGACAATGCTTAATCAAGATTCCTTTTGTTCAATCCACTTATTTGCGTAATT
Organism: bacterium; assembly: GCA_020061125.1. GTDB lineage: Bacteria > UBP15 > UBA6099 > UBA6099 > DSWB01 > DSWB01. The sequence goes on from JAGUYV010000335.1 coordinate 26,445, forward strand.
TGTGCTTGTTTTTTTGTTTTGCGCCTTTGCTTTGCCGGGAGCCGGGCGCCGGGCGCCGGATCCCCGGCCTCATTCGCTTTTCATGGGCATGGGGCTGTAGCCGGACTTGGCTTTGTCGTGCGATTCGCTGCCTACATGAACATTGAGCGGCACCACGCGCTCGGGCGTGAACCCCGGGCGCGCACGGGTGGCCGCGGCGGGCACAGGC
>JAGUYV010000379.1 GCA_020061125.1 bacterium
AAACGATGATGGCCGCGCGCGCCGGTTCTGCGCCGAACACGGCCTGCCCGTGATTGCGGAAATCCCCGAGGACCGGCGCGTGGCCGAGGCGTACTCGCGCGGGCTGCTGCCCGTGGAGGCAGTGCCTGAAACGCATCAAGTATTCGGAGACATCCTCGACGCGGCGTATCGCGCCGCGGGCGCTACCCGCTCAAAGGAGGCCGCGTCATGAAAGAGCTTGTGGTCATCAGCGGCAAGGGGGGGACCGGCAAGACCAGCGTGGTGGCGTGTCTGGCCGCGCTCGAAAGCGGCGCGGTTCTGGCCGACTGCGATGTTGACGCCGCGGACCTGCACCTGGTGCTCGAACCGCAAATCAAACACCGGGAGGATTTCAGCGGCGGCAGGCTGGCGCGCGTGGAACCGGACCTGTGCACAAGCTGCGGCCGGTGTCTGGAGGTGTGCCGGTTCGGGGCGGTCATTGCGCCCGGCGAGCCGGGCGGCGCGTTTTCCATTGACCCGATCCTTTGCGAGGGCTGCGGCGTGTGCCATTACTTCTGCGAATTCGGGGCCATCCCGTTCGAGGAGCAGGTGAACGGCGAATGGTACATATCGGACACGCGGCACGGCCCCATGGCGCACGCGCGCCTGGGAGTGGCCGAAGAAAACTCGGGCAAGCTGGTCAGCGTGGTGCGGCGCGAGGCGAGGCGCATCGCCGAGGAACAGGGCCGCGAGTTGATTATCGTGGACGGCTCTCCCGGCATCGGGTGTCCGGTGATCGCATCCATCACCGGTGCGGACATGGTGCTGATCGTCACCGAGCCGACGCTGTCCGGGGAGCACGATCTCGGGCGCGTGGCCGCCCTGGCCCGCCACTTCGAGATTCCGGCTGCGGTATGCGTGAACAAGGCGGACATCAACCCGGAGATCGCAGATCGGATCCGGGCACGCAGCCAGGAGAACGGGCTGTTGTTCGCGGGAACGATTCTGTATGACACCGGATTTACGCGCGCACAGTTGCAGGCGCGCAGCCTGGTGGAGATTGAAGGCGGCTCTCCGGCCGCAGATACGGTGCGCGGCATCTGGAGCGCGGTGCGCGCCCGCCTGTTCGACGCCGGAAATCCATCACAGTAAGGAGAATGCGGGATGCCAATTTACGAGTATGTGTGCGGTAAATGCGGACACGCGTTCGAGCATCTGCACAACACAAGCGACCTGGCGGCGCCCAAGTGCCCCTCGTGCGGCGCGCCGGGTCCGGAAAAGGTCATGTCGTCCTTCAGCATGAACAGCAATCCGTCGTTCGGCGGCGGTCGCACCTGCTGCGGCGCGTCCGATCCGTCCCATGCAGGGTGCGCCGGGCCGGGGTCCTGCTGTTCGAAAGACAAATAAGCAAACTACAAAAAGCGGGAGGCTGAATCCCATGAAAGTCGCAGTGCCTATAGCCGATGGAAAACTCTGCCTGCATTTTGGACATTGCCAGTACTTCGCCATCTTTGACATGGAGAATGGCGCCGTGACCGGGCGCAATGATGTCGCGCCGCCACCCCATGCGCCCGGCGTGATCCCCAGATTTCTCAACGAGCAGGATGTGGCCGTGATTCTGGCCGGAGGCATGGGGCAAAAAGCCCTCGAGCTGTTCGACCAGTTCAACATCCAGGTGGTGATCGGCGCGCCCGCCGTGGAGCCGCTCCAGGCCGTGGAAGACTACCTCAAAGGCAGCCTTCAGACGGGCGCGAATGTGTGCGATCACTGACACGCCCGGCCGCTAAAACCGCACGCCGAATGCGGATTTAGGTGACATGGCGGCGCGAGCCGGTTAAACTATGCCGGGCGGCGTCGCGCCGCCGTAATTTCTGCTGCGAGGCGCCACAATGAGCCACGCTCATCATCACCACGATCACGACAGCAAGTTTTTTGTGCCCCAGGACTGCGGGTACTCCGAGAAAGCAGTGCGACTGGCCGAAAACCCGATCAATTTCGGCCGCCTGGAAAACGCGCACGGCGCTTCCGAGCAGACCGGCACCTGCGGCGAATCCCTGGCCATTTATCTCACGACGGACGAACAGGGCATTATTGACGAGATTCAATTCTATACCGAAGGGTGCCTCGCCACGCGCGCATGCGGTTGCGCCGCCACCATTCTGGCCACGCACCGCGATCTGGATTACGCCTCGAAAATTTCCGAAAGCGACATGCTCCGTTTTCTCGAAGAGTTTCCCGGCGATCATCACCATTGCATCATGCTCGCGGTCAGCGCCCTGCATCAAGCCGTGGACGCCGCCCGCGCGCGAACGCAACCCCTTCCTGTTCCTTCACGCTCCGCGCGCGAATAAACCCCTGCGCATCGCAAAACCTTACCGTTTATTCCCCGGTCTGACGCGGCGCATCGCCCTTGAATTTTCACTCGGCATCCGCTATTTTGAAAAATCAGCAAATCCGCCGCTGGCGACGCGATCCCCCGGAGGAGCGCTTTGGACTTCAATCCCTGCATGAAACACAAGGTCGTCCGCAAGACCGTGAGGGAATTCGCCGAGGCGGAGCTTGGCCCCATTGCTTATGAAATTGATCGGGACGCGCGTTTCCCCTGGGAAGTCATCGAGAAAATGAAGCCGCTGCAGTATTTCGGGTTGCAGATTCCCAGGGAATACGGCGGCGCGGGCGTGGACAGCATCAGCTACGCCATCATCATAGAAGAACTTTCCCGAGTGTGCGCGGCCGTGGGGTTGTGCGTGACCGTGCACAACAGCGTGGGCGCGTATCCCATTGCCGCGTTCGGAACCGAAGAGCAGAAGCGCATGTTTCTGCCCGAGCTGGCGTCCGGAGAGCGCATCGGCGCGTTCTGCCTCACCGAAGCCAATGCCGGGAGCGACGCCGGCGGCGTGGAAACCAGCGCCGTGCGCCAGGGGGACGGGTGGTCCCTGAACGGCACGAAAATCTTCGTGACCAACGGCGGCGTGTGCGGCACGGCCCTGATTTTCGCGGTCACGGATCCGTCGAATCCGCGCGAGGCCGCCAGCGTGTTCATCGTGAGCAAAGGCATGCCGGGCTTTTCCGTGGGCGAGATCGAGGACTTGTGCGGCATGCGCGCCAATCAGGTTTCGTCGCTGTTTCTCGAAGATTGCTGTGTGGGTCTGGAGCGGCTGCTGGGACGCGCCGGGCAGGGGCTGAAGATCGGGCTTGCCGCACTGGACACCGGGCGCATCGGCATAGCGGCACAGGCTCTGGGCATCGCCCAGGGCGCTTTCGACGAGGCCCTCAAATATGCAAAAGAGCGGCAGCAGTTCCGCAAGCCCCTGTCCTCGTTCCAGACCATTCAGAATTATCTCGCGGACATGGACACGGAAATTGACGCGGGGCGCCTGTTGTTGCACAGGGCCTGCGCGCTCAAGGACGCGGGCAGGCCGTTCGGTCCCGAAGCGGCCAAGGCCAAGCTCTTTTGCAGCGGCCTGGCCGTGCGCGCCGCAGGCCTGGCTGTGCAGATTCACGGCGGCTACGGGTATTCCAAGGAATATGCCGTGGAGCGCTACTTCCGCGACGCAAAAGTCACGGAAATATATGAAGGAACAAGCGAAGTGCAACGCATGGTGATCAGCCGCGCGGCTTTGACCCGCCCGGAATAGCGTTGCCGCATGCAACGGGTGTCATGCTGAAACTAGTGGTCTGCATGAAGCAGGTGCCCACGGCTGCGGAGTTGCCGTGGGACAAGCGCACGGGCCGGCTGCGGCGCGACATGTCCGGGGGCATGATGAACCCGGCATGCCGCCGCGCCCTGGAGGCCGCCGTGGGAATCAAGGAATCGCACGGCGCGCACATCACGGCCGTGACCATGGGGCCGCCCATGGCCGAGGACACGCTGCGCAAGGCGCTGACCTTCGGGGCCGATCGCGCCGTGCTGCTGACCGACCGCTTCTTCGCCGGGTCGGACACGTTGGCGACCACCTTCGCCCTCGCCACCGCGATCAGGAAGATTGGCGAGACATTTGGAAAGCCGGACATAGTCTTCACCGGCAAGCAGACCATCGACGGCGACACGGCGCAGGTCGGGCCCGGCATCGCCAAGCGCCTCGGCCTCACGCAGCTCACCTATGTGTCGCGCATCGTCGAGATCGACGGTGCTGCCGGCTCGATCAAGGTCGAGCGGCGGGCCGAGGGCGGCGTGCAGGTGCTGAGCACCAGGATGCCGTGCCTCATTACCATGCTCGAGGCCACCAACGACATTCGCCGCGGCTCGCTTGGCGACGCGCTGCGCGCTGCGCGCGCCTCCGTCGTCAAGTGGAG
>JAGUYV010000475.1 GCA_020061125.1 bacterium
ACGGAACTCAAGGACCGGCAAAAAATCTACATTCCCTACAAGTCCGAAAACCTGTGCCAGCCCCCGCCGCCGCGACAGGCTGATATTTTGCAGGACGCGGCCCCGGATGCCGCATCCCCGGACCAGGGCGCGGAATCGAAATTCCAGCTCGCGCCCGCAGCCGCGGGCGCGCCGCACGGTGAGATGCCCACCAACGGCGCAAAAACCGCGGACGGCCCTCCGGGCGTCATCAACATCAACACAGCAACAGTGCAAACGCTCCAGACCCTGCCCGGCATCGGCCCCACCTACGCACAGCGCATCGTGGAACTGCGCAAAGAGCGCGGCCCCTACAAGACCATCGAGGAAATCATGCTGGTCAAGGGCATCGGAGAAGGCACCTTCAGCAAATTCAAACACCTCATCAAGGTCGCGGACTGACATGGAAGAAAACCGATTCAAATGCCTCGTGGCCACTGGCGAGGAGACCGGGCCGGGCGCGCTGCCCCAGGCGCTGAACCGGCATCCCAAGCTCGAGTGCGCCATCTGCCGCGACCCGGGTGCAACGCGCGCGGAACTCCTTTCCCGAACGGCCCACGCCCTGTTTCTGTGCGGAGGGCCGCGGGATCCGGATCCCCTGCTGCTGCTCGAAACCGTGCGCGGCAACCCGGCCCTGGCGCACCTGCCCGTGTTCGCTCTGGAAAACCCGGCAAACCCGGCCTTTGCGCGCAACTGCACGCTCATGGGCGCAAACGCAGTGCTGCGCGCACCGGACGAGCGAACCCCCGAAGACGATGCCCGCGCAATCATCAATCAGGTCTACAAAACCCTGCGCGGCGTGTTCCACCCGGCCACGCGCCTGCAGACCGGCGGCGCTCTCATGCACCGCCTCGAAGCCATGACCCAGGATGTGGAAAAAACACGCTACATGCTCTGCATCAAGCTCCACGGACTCAAGTCCTACAACATTTACAAATCCTACGATGAAGGCGACGCAATGCTCGCGGCCCTGGCCGACAGCATCGGCGAACTCCTGGCCCAGCGCGGCAACCACAACACCGTACTCGGGCACCTGGCTGCGGACAAGCTGCTGCTCATCACCCACGACCGCCGCGTCGAGTCCCTGTGCCGCACCATACTGCACCAGTCCGAGCGCATCATCCGCCGCTTCTATACACCGTTCGAACTCATGCAGGGGTTCATCACTATAGAGGACGAGCGCATCAGGGGCAACTACTACCTGGCCGAAGCCATGATCGCGGGCGTGGAAATCCCCACCCAGTGGAACAGCCATCCCGTGTACCTGCTCGACATGCTCAAGGAACTGCTGCGCCAGGTGGAAAAAGATGAAAGCGGATACAAAATCATATCATTATAGGTGAACGCATGAAGCTCAAGGCCCTGCCGATCATCGCCCTGCTGGTACTGTTCACGGCCCCGTCCGCATGCGCCGACGCGCTCCTGGACGCTTACGCATACGATGCGTTCGCGCCGCTCAACCCCTCGGTGCGGCAAGTTTCGCAGAACCGCGATTTCACCCAGTTCCATGTGGAATACGACAGCGCCAACAGCGAGCGCGTGCCCGCGCTGCTGAACCTGCCCACGGGCGGCAAAGCGCCCTACCCCTGCGTGATCGCCCAGCACGGGTACTCCAGCCGCAAGGAAGACAACCTCATCTTCGCCCTGGCCCTGGCGCGGCTCAACATCTGCATGTTCGCCATTGACGCCCAGTACCACGGCGAACGCGCGCAACCGGGCAAGGACATCTTCTCCACGGACATTGAGGACGACGCCAGGGCGCTGATTCAAACAGTCATTGACCTGCGCCGCGCCGTGGATTACCTGCAATCGCGCCCGGATGTGAAACCGGACCGCATCGGCTACATCGGCGTGAGCATGGGCGGCATTATCGGCTCCCTGTTCTCGGGCGTGGAACAGCGCGTGCAGGCCCCGATCCTGGTGGTGGGCGGAGGCGGCTGGCGCACGCTCATCAGCTACAGCCAGATCGGGCCGGCCATCTCCATGCGCAACCATCTGGCGAAAACCGGCATGGATGTGGACGCCATCGCCGACACCTTCGCGGCCGTAGAACCGCTGAACTTCATCTGGCGCGTAGCCCCGCGCCCCGTGCTCTTCATCAACGGCAAACGCGACACCCTGGTCCCGCCCGAGGCCAACCGCCTGCTGCACCGCGCCGCAGCCGAGCCGAAAACCATTGTATGGTTCGACGGCATCGAGGGCGAACCCACGGGCCACATCCCCCCCATCACCGACATCCTCGAAATCTGCAAAGACTGGTGGCAAAAATATCTCCTATGACGATCCGGCCCCTGCTGCCCGCGCTGGCGGCGATTCTTTTCCTGACAACCTGTTTCTCAACGCCTGCCGCCGGGGACATGCCCCTCGGCTCTTATGCGGCCGAACCCACGGTGCGCATCGGCGTGCTGCTCAAGGCCCAGTCCGCGGCCATCGGCCTGGACGGAAACTATTCCGTGGTGAACAAGGAAACCGGAGAGGTTCTGGCCCAGGGCAAGAACGGCGATTTCACGGTCTCCCTGGTCCCATCTCCGTCGCACGGCGTACCCGGTAGCCTGTACCGCATCACCGTGGGCAGCTTCAAAAGTTATGAAGACGCGGCATTCCATACGGAAAAGCTCAACCGCCTGGGCGAATACATGCGCATCGCGTACCCCGACGGCTGGTTCATCTGGTTCGGCCCCTACTCCTCGGCCCAGGAAGCGCGCGCCGTGCTCGAAAAAGTGAAGGCCGCAGGATATGCGAATTCAACCATCGAGCCGGTGCCGCTTGGAAAGGCGGGGTACATCGTATCCGCGGCCGGGGGCGGCATCGTGTATTCCGGATCCAGCCCGCTGCTGTTCCGCGCATCCTCGAACCTCGTGGCCGTGGGCAAATCCACTTTTCGCGGCAGCGCCGAAATCCTGCCCGACTCCATCGGCTCGTTCTCGGTCGTCAATCTGGTCAAGGCCGAGGACTATCTCAAAAGCGTGGTGCCGTCGGAAATGCCCTCGGGCGCGCACCATGAAGCGCTCAAGGCCCAGGCCATCATCGCGCGCACTTATCTTCTCAACAACAGGCACCGGCATGAGGTGGACGGCTTCGAGTTGTGCGGCACCACGGACTGCCAGGTGTACAGCGGCATAGGACATGAATTCGAGTCCACGAACCGCGCCATCTTCGACACCCGGGGCATCGTGGTGTCCTTTAACGGCCGCCTGGCCAACGCTCTGTTCCATTCCACCTGCGGCGGCCGCACCTCCAATTACACGGACATCTGGTCCGGCCCCTCCGTGCCTTACCTCGTTTCCGTGAATGACGGCACGAAAACGCCCGTTCAACCCATGGACACGGAGTCCGGTTTTATCGGCTTCCTGAACGACGGCGGCGGACACTGCAAGAAATCTAAATACTACCGCTGGGACCGCGCCAACACGCTCCAGGAAATGCAGGACATCATCAATGAAACCATTCCCAAATATCTGAACCGGCCCGGCCTCAAGCCAGGCGCGCTGTCCGATATCCGGATCCTCGAGCGCGGCGCGTCGGGCCGTGTAATCCGCATCTCCATTGATACCGCCCAGGACTCCTATGTGTTCGAGCGAGACGCCATCCGCTGGGTTCTGGGAAACCTCAAAAGCACACTTTTCACGGTGAGCAAAAACTCGGACGCCAAAGGGCAGACAACATTCACCTTCCGCGGCGCGGGCTGGGGCCATGGCGTGGGCCTGTGCCAGATGGGGGCCATGGCCCTGGCGCGGGACGGCAAGTCCGTACGCGACATCATCAGCCACTACTACAAAGGCTCCACCCTGGTCAAACTCTGGGATTGACCCGCCGCGCCGCCCGGCGGCGTGTTTTGCCATAAAGCAACGGAGGCATCCGGCCGTGACATGCGCCGCGAATCTCGAATCCATTCCCTGCAACCTGTGCGGCGGCGCCTCGCATGATCGCATCATGAACAAACACGGTTACGGCATCGTGAAATGCGCAGGCTGCGGCCTGGTGTTCGTGAACCCGCGCATGCCCGCGCGGGACCTCGCGGAACAGGTATACGGCAAAGAGTACTTCGATGCGGAGCGCGGCTACGGGCTGGCCGATCATTTCA
>JAGUYV010000455.1 GCA_020061125.1 bacterium
CTCGCCTTGGGTCCCCCTTAGAAAAGGGGGATCAAGGGGGATGTAAAACCACTCTGCCCAGCCTATAATGACCGCATGAAGCTCTGTTGTCCCTCGATAATTCGTGTCCACAACACCGATTTTTCACACGCGGCATGGCCACCATACATCCCGCAGATCGCATGCCCTTCTTGCTTGCGCACCCTGCACGGGCGGCTCGCCTTGGGTCCCCCTTAGAAAAGGGGGATCAAGGGGGATGTAAAACCGCTCTGCCCAGCCTATAATGACCGCATGAAGCTCTACTACAATTCAAATCTCAAGATGCGCTCACGCAAACTGCGAAGCGGCGGCACGCTTGCAGAAGTGCTCCTCTGGAACAAACTCAAAGCGCGCCGGTTCCTTGGCCTCCAATTCTACCGCCAGAAACCTATCGGCAAGTACATTGCCGACTTCTATTGCAAAGAACTGGACCTTGTGATCGAAGTGGACGGTTCCTCACACAGAGACAGGTACGAGTACGACGCAACCCGCCAGGCCGCGCTCGAAGCTCTGGGGTTGGCGGTGCTCCGGTTCGAAGATGAACAGGTGAGAAAAGGCATGGACAGCGTTCTCAAGACGCTGGAGGTGTGGGTGGAAGAAAAACGCGGCGCGGTCCACGACGCGCGGGAATGACACGGCGGTGGGGGGAGATTTGCGAAGCAGAGTTTACATCCCCCTTGATCCCCCTTTTCTAAGGGGGACCTTAAAGCAAAACCCGGAGTATGCGGATGTCATGCGCATGGGCGGGGATTCGAGAGAACCACGGAGAGGAACATGGCCGCTGGAGAAACGGGATGATTATTTTGTTGATGCGTTGAGGCAATTGATAGGATATGGGATAAACACACAATACTGTTTTTCGTTGCTCAAGTGAGTTTTATTTAAAAAATCTTTTCGATCAAACGGTATTCATTCAGTATTGACCTGCGTCCCTGTATTGACACGAATTTTGTCGTACGCCGCGTGGCTCCACGGCATCACGCAGATCGCATGCCCTGCTTGCTTGCGCGCCCTGCACGGGCGACTCGCCTTTGGTCCCCCTTAGAAAAGGGGGATCAAGGGGGATGTAAAATCACCCTCATCGTTGCTATTTGTTGCACTTTACAATAAATTTGAATTGTGGTAATTATTGATTCTACAATTGAATAATTACAAGGGGCAAACAATGAAAAACACTTTTATTTGTTTTGCTATGATTATTATGATGATGTTAGCTACACCAGTAAAGACTCAGCAATATCAAATGCCACCAAAAATTAAAAAGCTCATCAATGACTACACATTACAAGAGCTGCAAATAGGTTTAGTATTAAAATTATCTACCCTGAACGGGTGTTCTATTTTCAGTAGTGAGGCAAAGCCAGTATTTTTGGGTATCATTGCAAATTCTACAGTAACCAATAGTATTTTCAATTCTTACGGAACATACGGTTCAAAATATTCATCAAACAGCATTTGGAACAGCTACAGTTCTTACGGAAGTAAATATGGTAATACAAGTGCATTCAACGACATGGCAACATCACCCCCGATGATAATTTGTAAAGAATCAGTTGTTGGATATTTAACGACTAATCAAACCAAATCAGGGGCAGTTAATCCGAATTTACTTATGTTTGCATTTGACAATTAAGTCGAGGTTTAGGGACACCAGACGCTTGGAAACAATATATTAAACCAATATATAGCAATCGAACATTCTTGATTTCCACACCAGCATGACGATGAAGAAATGACCCGCCCTGCCCGCAGCGCGCAGAACGCTCGGTAATCCCATTTTCTGATACAATATCTGCAAGATTCACACAACGCGCATGGAGGTTTGCATGGCTAAATACCGGGGCGTGGATTTTCTGCTGCTCGATGACGAACTGGCCCAGGAGGAGCGCTTGGCGCGGGACGCGGTGCGCGCCTTTGTGCAGGACAATGTCGTTCCCGTGATCGAAGACTGCTACGAGCAGGGCCGATTCCCCCTGGAACTCGTTCCCAAAATGGGTGAGCTGGGCCTGTTCGCGCCCACCCTGCCCGCGGAGTACGGCTGCGCCGGAGCAAATTATGTGACTTACGGGCTGATGATGCAGGAGCTGGAGCGCGGGGACTCGGGCGTGCGCAGCTTCGCGTCCGTGCAGGGTTCGCTGTGCATGTACCCCATATACACATTCGGCACCGGGGAGCAGAAACGCCGGTGGATGCCCCTCATGGCCTCGGGCCGCGCCGTGGGCTGCTTCGGCCTCACGGAGCCGGACCACGGCTCGGACCCGGCGAGCATGATCACGCGGGCAAGAAAAACGGATCGCGGGTTTGTGCTCAACGGCAACAAAATGTGGATCACCAACGGGTCCCTGGCGGATGTGGCCATTGTGTGGGCCAAACTCGATGGCGATGTGCGCGGCTTTCTGGTGGAAAAGGGAACGCCGGGTTTCACCACGAGCGACATCAAGCGCAAGATGTCCCTGCGCGCGTCGGTGACATCGGAGCTGGCGTTCGACGACTGCGAGATTCCCGAGGAAAACATGCTGCCGGGAGCGGAGGGGCTGAAAGCGCCGCTGTCATGCCTGAATCAGGCGCGGTTCGGCATTGCGTGGGGAGGAACCGGCGCGGCCATGGCATGTTATGACGCGGCGCTTGCCTACGCTCTGCAGCGCACGCAGTTCGGCAGGCCCATCGCCGGGTTCCAGCTTGTGCAGCGCAAGCTGGCGCGCATGCTCACGGAAATCACCAAGGCGCAGCTTGTGAACCTTCGCGTGGGCCGCCTGCTGGACGCGGGCCGCGCGCGCCACCCGCACATTTCCCTGGCCAAAATGAACGCTCTGGAGCACGCGCTCGACGCGGCGCGCACGGCGCGCGACATCCTTGGCGCCGCGGGCATCACCCTCGAACACCCGGTCATGCGCCATCTGTGCAACCTCGAATCCGTGAAAACCTACGAAGGCACGCACGATATCCACGAGCTGATCCTGGGCCGGGACATCACCGGCATCCAGGCTTTTTCATGATTCCCGGCCTGCGCGCCCGCTAACCCGATTTTTACAAAACTTTTATTTTTGAATCTGTGCAGCTTTTTTATAATGAATGGATTATATAGTAACGAAATTGACTTTTGACGCGATTTTTCCGGGAGGAAAGCAGAACATGTTTGAAAGGGACGAACAGCGGACGCTTATGATTGTCAAGCCCGACGGGGTGCAGCGCGGGCTTGTTGGAGAAGTGATCAGCCGTGTGGAGCGCCGCGGACTCAAGATTGTCGGGCTGAAAATGGTGTGGATGGACAAGGAGCTTGCCAAAAAGCATTACGCGGTTCACGACGGCAAGGATTTTTTCGACAAGCTGATAAAGTTCATCACCTCGTCGCCGGTTGTGCTGATCGCGGTTCAAGGCTACCACGCGGTGAATCTGGTGCGGCGCATGATGGGCGCTCTGGACCCGGACGAGGCCGATCGCGGCTCCATCCGCGGCGACCTGGCCATGAGCCGCAGCTTCAATGTGGTGCACGGCTCCGACACCCCGGAAAACGGCGAGGCGGAAATCGCGCTCCATTTTTCGCAGAAAGAAATTTTTGACTATTCCCGCTCCATTGACGACTGGCTGAAAAATGACTGACCGGATCCCCCGCATCACCAGGGCCGCGGTGGCGGCCGTGATTCTGTGTTCCCTGCTCGCGGCCCGCGTTGCGCTGGGTAAGGACACCGTGTCCTCGGCGCTCGCCGCCAAAGACCTCAAGGGCGCCACCGTGGCGTTCGTGGTCTGGGACATGGCCACGGGCCAGGCTTTGTATGAACAGAACATTGACCGGCTCATGACCCCGGCCTCGAACATGAAAGTGGTGACCGCGGCCGCGGCCATGCTCCGCCTGGGAACGGAACACCAGTTCACCACCGCATTCCACGCCGGGGGCTGGGACGCCTCTTCGGGAACCGCCTCGGCCCTGTATGTATCCGGCAACGGAGACCCGACATTTTCCGGGGAATTTTTCGACTCGAACGCGGCCGCGGCCGACGCCCTGGCCGCCCTGCTCAAACGCCGCGGGCTGAACCGCCTCACCGGCGACATCATTCTGGACGCGCGCGCGTTCTCCGGCCCGGACTACCCCGAGGGCTGGAGCAAGGAAGACCCCGGATACTGCTACGGCATGAAGGTTGGCGCGTTGAGCATCGCCGAAAACTGCCTCAACATCACGGCCAGCGGGTCCGGAAAATCCGGGGGCGCGGCCACGCTCACCCTGGACCCGCCCGTGCATTCGTCACTCATCGTCAACAATGTGAAAATCGTGTCCAAGGGCAAGAGCGGCATCAAGGTGTCGCAGAACGGAAAGGGCGCGATCACGGTGAGCGGCCAGGTGCGCGCCGGGACGAGCGCGTCCAGGGAATATCCGGTACCGCATCCAGACATGCTGTTCGGGGCCGCGCTGGCCGGCGCCATGCAGCGAGCGGGCGTCGGATTCCAGGGCAGACTGGTGCGCGCCTCGGAATGGAACGGCAGCGCGGCGCAGTGGCCGCAGATCGCTGCCGCGGGTTCGCCGCAGCTCATGCACATTCTGGGCGTGATGCTCAAGCACAGCGACAATTTCGTAGCGGAAATGATGTGCCGCGCGCTGGGAGCGGCCGATGGATACGGCGGCACAACCACGGGCGGCGCCAAGGCCATCACGCGCGCGGTCATGGAGGCGGGCTTCGCGTCTCCCGGAACCATCACCGTGTACGACGGCTCGGGCCTGTCGCGCAACAACCGCATCACGCCGCGCGTGCTCATGCAGTTGTACCGCGCCTTCTATAATTCCTACATGGGGCCGGGCCTCATGGCGGCGCTGGCCGAACCGGGCCAGCCCGGCACCATGAAGAAACGGCTCACCGGCGCCGCGGGCCGCATCAAAGCCAAAACCGGCGCCCTGCGCGGCGTGTGCTCCCTTAGCGGCTACTTCACCCGCTCCAACGGTAGCACCGGCGCTTTCGTGATGTTCATGAACGGCTATTCCGTTCATTCCAACAACATCCGGGCCATCCAGGACAAGCTCGCCCTGCTCATGCTCGAGATGTAAAACACAGAAGGATTGCGCATGGACAAAAGACCCATCGGCGTATTCGATTCCGGCATCGGCGGGCTTTCCCTGCTGCGTGAGCTGGACAGCCTCATGCCCTACGAGGATTACATCTATGTAGGCGACACCGCGTACATGCCCTACGGCACGCGCACCGAGCAGGAAATCGTGAACCGCTCCGAGCAGATCATCCGCTTCCTCGAAGGCAAGCAATGCAAGATGATCGTGATCGCGTGCAACACCATCAGCGGCCTGCTGCCCGAAATCACCCGGCGAGAGAAGCACGACACGCCCGTGGTCGGCATCATCAACTACGGATGCGTGGCCGCGGCCCTGTATGTCACCTACAATTTCAGCATCGGCGTGCTCGCCACCCGCCGCACCGTGAACAGCGGCGTATACCGCGAAGTCATTGACAACTTCGACCCCTCGGTCAGCCTGTTCGCCCAGGAATGCACGGACCTTATCCCCCACATCGAGGCCGGTCACATCGGCTCTCCCGAGGTGCGCGTGCTCGCCGAAAAATACCTCCGCCCCATGCTCAAGGAGGACATTGACACCCTCATCCTCGGCTGCACGCACCTGCCCTTCATCAAGAACATCATCCAGGACATCATCGGCCCGTCCGTGATCCTCATCGATCCCGCGCGCCGCACCGCGGTCCTGTGCCTCAAAACGCTCCGCGACAACGGGTTGCTCAAAGTCAACCACAAGGAGCCGGGCAAGAAAAAATTCTTCGTCACCGGAAAGCCCGCGGATTTCAAGAGCAGCGCCCAGCTCGTGCTGGGCTGGAAGTTCCCCCGCGTGGAAAGGATCAAGCTATGAAGAAACAGAACTCCCGCATTCTCTGCATCGGCATGCCCAAGGGCAGCCTCCAGGAGGCCACATTCGACCTGTTCCAGAAGGCCGGGTACCGGGTGTCCCTGGACCGCCGCTCCTATTTCCCTTATATCAACGACCCGGAACTCAAGGGCCGCATGCTGCGCGCACAGGAAATCGCGCGCTATGTGGAGTCCGGCGACCTGGACTGCGGCCTCACCGGCCACGACTGGACCATGGAAAACAACGCCAAGGTCAAGGAAGTGGCGGATCTGCGGTACGCCAAAAGCTCGTTCGCCGTGGTGCGCTGGGTGCTGGCCGTGCCAGAGGCCAGCTCCATCAAGACCGTCAAGGACCTCGAAGGCAAGCGCGTGTGCATCGAGCTGGTGAACTTCACCAAACGATGGTTCAAAAAGCATGGCGTTAAAGCCGCGGTGGAATACTCCTGGGGCGCGACCGAGGCCAAGGTGCCGGACCTGGCCGACGCCATCGTGGAGCTGACCGAGACCGGCAGCAGCCTGCGCGCGAACAAGCTGCGCGTGGTGGACACACTGCTCGAATCCAGCACCCGGTTCATCGCCAACAAAGACGCGTGGGCCGACCCCTGGAAGCGCAAGAAAATGGAAGACATCGCGCTCATGCTCCAGGGCGCGCTCAACGCCCAGGGCAAGGCCGGCCTCAAGATGAATCTGCCCAAACCGGCCCTGAACGCGGTGCTCAAGGTTCTGCCCGCCATGAAGAATCCCACGGTGTCGTCCCTGGCCGACGGCGAATGGCTCGCCCTGGAGACCATCGTGGAGGAAAGCGTGGTGCGCGAGATCATCCCCAGCTTGAAGCGCGCCGGAGCCTGTGATATCATTGAGTACAAGTTGAGCAAAGTCATCGAATGACGGGAGCGGCCCTTTGGCGAACGATCATCTGAACAATGTCGCGCTGGCCATCATGTACATCGGGTTCTTCGGCTGGCTGTTGAGCGCGGGGCTGTTCATCTACCGCGGGTTCCGGAGAGACGGGCGGGTGCGCTTTCGCAACGCCGCGTTCTGGGCCGCCATGACCTTCGCGGGCATCGGATGCTTCATCATCGGACTGCTGTTCCTCGGCTACAAGGCCTGACTGCGGCGCGGGGCGTCCCGCGCTCTTCCATCCTCGCACAGGACAAGAGACACATTATGGACACTGTAATCATTGCGGCGGCGGGCGCATCCACCCGCATGCAACACGACACATCCAAGGTTTACTTGGAAATGGACGGCGTACCGGTCCTGATCCGCGCCCTGGCGCCGGCGCGCAAAATTCCGTCCATCGGCCGCGTGATTGTGGCCGTGCGCCTGGAGGACGAGGCCCGGTGCCGCCGCCTGCTGCGCCGTTGGCAGTGGGGAGC
>JAGUYV010000394.1 GCA_020061125.1 bacterium
GTTACATCCGTGACCCGGCTGCCGGACAGAAGCGTGTTCAATTCGCCCGCGGCCATTTATGTGATCAGCCAGGATGACATCCGGCGCAGCGGCTTGTTGCAGATTCCCGAGATTATGCGGCTGGCGCCCGCCATGCAGGTGGAGCGCGTGGACGCGGGCACATGGTCCATTTCTGCGCGCGGGTTCAACAACCGGTACAACCGCCTGCAACGCGTGCAGATGGACGGCCGTTCCCTCACCGACATCCTGTTCGGCGGCGTGTACTGGGCCAATCAGGACGCGGTGATTGACGACCTGGACCGCATCGAGGTCATCAGCGGCCCGGGCGCGTCCCTGTGGGGTTCCAACGCCATCAACGGCGTCATCAGCATCATCTCCAAGCCCGCCAGGGAAACCCAGGGCTGGCTCGTGAAATCCCACTCCGGAGACGCGGAACGCGGCATCGGAACCATCCGCTACGGCGGCCGCCTCGGTCCGGACACTTTCTTCCGCCTCTACGCCAAGCATGAGGAGCACGGCAATTTCGACACCTACACATACAACAACGCCCTTTACAATTCGCCTTATGTAAACCAGTACACCGAAGACAAGTCCGACGATCTGTATTCCTATCAGGACGGGTACCGCAGACAGCAGTTCGGGTTCCGCGCGGACTGGGAGAACCGGGGCGCGGACACATTCACTTTTCAGGGCGACGCCTGCAGGCTTATGAAAGGTGACTCCATCGCCTACGCCAACTACACCGTGCTGGCCAATCCCCTGGGCCTGCCGCCCTCGGGATACGCCTCTCAAAAGGAAGCCGACGGCTGGAATGTCCTGGGCCGATGGAACCGAGAGCTGTCCGAAACCTCGGGCTTCAAACTCCAGATGTTCGTGGACTGGAACGCGCAGAAATACCTGAACCCGCTTACCCCGCACTCGGATAAAAAGCGGGTGTCGGAAATTGATTTTCAGCACTATTTCCGCGCGGGCCGCGGACACGACATCCTGTGGGGTGCGCAATACCGGCACGACCGCATGCGCGTGAGCACCAACATGCTCACCTACACGCCGGAAACCGATTCGTTCAACAACGAAACCATCAGCGGATTTGTTCAGGACTCCTTCAAATTCCTGTCGCCCGAGATGCTCATGACCGTGGGCGCGAAAATCGAGAAGAACGACTTCACGGGCGAGGAACTCCAGCCCAGCATGCGGCTCACTTATACGCCCAACCAGGACAATGTGGTGTGGACCGCCGTGTCCAAGGCCGTGAAAGTGCCGGGCAACGAAACCCGCGCCAATTACAATGTGGGCGGCGCCAATGTGCCCGCCAATTCCCTGGGCGCGGGTAACCCGCCCATTGACATGTGGATGCCCTTCACTCTGCAGGGAAATCCCAGGGTGCAGGAAGAGGAATTCATCGCCTACGAACTCGGCTACAGAACGCGGCCGCGAGCGGATCTCACCCTGGACATGACCGCGTTCGCGCACCGGGGGCACCACCTGCAGCGTACCGAGGTCGTCACCGCCGTGCCTTATGTGGTCACCCTGGTGAGCAAGGGCGTGGCGCACTACGAAGGCTTCGAGCTGTCCGCCACCTGGACTCCTGCGCCGCGCTGGCGCCTGGCCGGGGGATACACATGGTTCTCGGCCGATGAAAAAACGGCCGGCGCTCTGCCCGTGTCAGATGAAACGCCCAGAAATCAGGCGCAACTGCGCTCGTATTACGACATAAACCCCAACCTCGAATTCAACACAGCATTGTACTACCAGGACAACATCCGCCACCCGGACATCAAGCTCCCCAAATCTCTGCGTTTGGATGCGGGCTTAACATGGAAAAACCAGAGCAAGGGATACGAATGCAAGGTCTGGGGCCGCAATCTCATGGATCCTAAATACCGCGAAGGATTCCCGGACCGGTATTCATCCCTGGGCGCGGCGCAGGTTGAGCGCAATTTCAGCATTGAAATGAACTGGAATCTGCCGTAACGCAGCGGCACGCACAGGGGATTCCAGCGAACCGGACAGGCGCGCATTTGAAAGACGGTAAACGCATACAACTCATTCACGGCAAGACACTTTGGCGCACGGCGCTTGCTTTGTTGTGCGCGGTTGTCTGCGCCTGTGCCGCGGGCCGCGCCGTGGCCAGGGAATCGGCCGCGGAACGCGAGGCCAAACTCCGCGCCGGGTTCCTGTACCATCTGGCCAAGCTCGTTACCTGGGAAAAGGATCGCTTCACGGATGACAAAGCGCCCATCATTGTTGGCTTCCTGGGCGACGCCATGCCCGAACTGCCCGATTATTTCGAATCGCAGGCCCCCTCTTACAAGGCCCAGAACCGGGACATGCTCGTGCGCCGGTTCAAACTGCCCGCGCCCGATGCAGACAAGGCCGTGATCCAGAAGCGCATCGGGGAAATCCAGCGCTGCCACATCCTCTATGTGCCCCGTGAGCTTGAACGGGACATCCAGAAATTCCCCGGCCTGTTCAACGCCAGGGGTACGCTCATCGTGGGCGAAACCCGCGGCTTCGCCGAAAAGCAGGGCATGATCGGACTCGAAATCGTCAAGGGCCGCATCGTGATTTTCGTGAATCGCGGGAACCTCAAGCGCGGGCAACTGGCGGTCAGCGCGCAGTTTCTTCAGCACGCCATCCAGGTGGACTCGAAATCTGAAGGCGCGGGAACGGGCCAGAAGAACTCGCAGGAGCGGCAGAAACATTGATGAAATCGCTGATCGGCAACATGACCTTTCGCAGGAAGGTGCTGTTCTTCGCTGCGGCGGTCAGCCTGTTGTCCCTGTTCCTGGTGTGTTCCGCAATCGTGGGCTACGATGTGTCCACTTTCCGCCGCTCCCTGGTGGAAACCGCATCGGCCGAAGCCGACATCCTGGCCAAATCCGCGGCCTCGGCAATCGTTTTTTTTGATGCGGACTTCGCCTCCAGAGTGCTGGGCGGCCTGGAAGCCGAACCGAATGTGTCGGCCGCATGCATTTACACCACGGACGGAACGGTCTTCGCCCGCTACGCACGCGGCAAACAGGGGGCCGCGTGTCCGAAAAAGCCTGGCGCAAACGGCCATGCATTCCTGTCGTCGCATCTGGATGTATACCGCCCAGTGCTGTTCGAGGGCGAACCCGTGGGCACGATCTTCATTCGCACAAACACCGGCGCGCTGGCCGCGCGCGTGCGCAATTTCATCATTATTGTGCTCATCGCCATGGCCGTTTCCCTGTTCGCCGCCATGATGGCTTCATATGTTTTCCAGAAGGCGCTCACAAAGCCCGTCATGGAACTGGCCAAAACTGCGCGCAGAGTGTCCGGAGGCAACGATTACAGCGCCCGCGCCCAGGTGTACGGCAACGACGAACTGGGCGAGCTTACCAACACCTTCAACCAGATGCTCGACCAGATCCAGGCGCGCGACGCGGACCTGCGCCGCAGCGAGGAACAGAACCGGTCCCTGCTCGAAAGCCTGGACATCGGCGTGTCTCTGATTGACGAGAATTATGAAATTCTCATGGCCAACCCCGAGTACTGTCGCAGGGCAGGCATGACGCACGACGAAATCCTGGGCCAGAAGTGTTATTGTGCCATGAACAAAGTCGAAGAATTATGCCCGGAGTGCCCGGGCCGCGAGACTCTGCGCACAGGCCGCCGCGCGGAGAAAATCCTGGAGAAAACCGGTCCGGACGGCAAACCCATGTTTCTGCGCCTGCACACCTATCCGCTGTTCAACGACCGGGGCGGGGTGCGCGGATTCATCACCCTGTCCGAAGACATCACCCGAGACAAAATCGAGGAACAGGAGAAAGAAGCGCTGCGCGGGCAGCTTCTCCAGGCGCAGAAAATGGAAGCCGTGGGCCAGCTCGCAGGCGGCATGGCGCACGACTTCAACAATATGCTGGCCGTCATCATGGGCAACGCCAGCATGGGCCAGGTGCAGACCTCGCCCGCGGACCCCAACTTCGACCGTTTCAACCGCATCCTCGACGCGTCCGACCGCGCGCGCGCGCTCACTCTCAAGCTGCTCACCTTCTCCCGCAAGGAGCAGATCAATGTGCGGGACGTCTGGATGCACACCGTGCTCGATGAACTGGTGGGCATGCTCTCGCGCACCGTGGACAGAAGCATCGCCATCAAAACCCTGGTCCACCACAGATGCCTGGTGCATATTGACAAGAACCAGATTCAGCAGGCGCTTCTTAATGTGTGCAACAACGCCGTGGATGCCATGCCCGGCGGCGGAACCCTGACCCTGGAGTGCAGCCGCCATACATTCGACGGCTCCGTGTGCCGCGAATGCGGCAAGCGCAGTTCCGGCGATTTCTGCATGATCCAGATCTCGGACACGGGCGTGGGCATGAGCGACGAAGTGCGCAAGAAGATCATGGAGCCTTTCTTCACCACCAAGGGCCTGGGCAAGGGCACGGGTCTGGGCCTGTCCGTGACCCACGGCATCGTCGAGGGGCACGAAGGACACATTCACATTTACAGCGAGATCAACGCTGGAACCTGCGTGAGAATATATCTGCCCATGTCTCGCGCCGCGGCTGAAACCGGGCAGGATCCGGCCGAGCGCAGGATTCACACAGGCACGGAGACCGTGCTTGTGGTGGACGACGAACCCGGCGTGCTGGACACTGCGGCCGCATTGCTCGAACAGGCCGGATACACGCCCATCCGCGCCATGGGCGGCGATGAGTGCCTGGAAATCATCAAAGCGGGCGATGGGGACATTGACCTGGTGCTCCTGGACATGGTCATGCCGGGCCTGTCCGGCAGCGCCTTGTACGATGAATTAAAGAAGCTCGCACCCGGAATTCCCGTGCTGCTTTCCTCGGGATTCAGCGTGAACGGACAGGCGGGCAAGCTGCTGGAAAAAGGCGTGCAGGGCTTTGTGCAGAAACCGTTCGACATTTTCGCGCTCACCAGGGCGATCCGCGAAGTGCTGGACAAGCCGGATCAGGCCTGAACTTTTCCTCCGAATTTCTTCATTTTCAAAAACGCACAAAAAAAACAGGGCGCGGGTTGCGCGCCCTGCCGGGAAATCGTTGAGATAAATCCGCGCGTCGCCGCGGTTCGGTTCAGAAGCCCAGCTTGCCCTTGCCCGGAATTTTCTCCTTGAGCTTGTCTTTCTGCTCATTGAGCTGGTTCATGAGTTTCTCTTTAACCGCGCCCACGGAAATCTGGTCTTTCCATGCGTCCAGATTCTTCTTGAATTCGCCGATATCGAATTCCAGGAGTTCGAGCTGCACGCCCTGGAGCAGGTCCACGGCGAACCCGGCTTCGGCCAGCACTTCGCCCAGGTCGTTGATGATGGCGACCACGCCGTCGAGCACATTGACCTTGGCCTTGCCTTCTTTATCCACGGCCACATTGAACTCGGTCCCCCGGACTGCGACCACGCCGGACGGGGTGCCCACTTTGAACTCCGCGCCGTCGCCCATGATCTCTTTGTCCAGGGTGGTGAACAGTTCGCCCATGTCCATGTCAATGGAGTCGGGGTTTTCCGCGCCCTCGTTCTGTTTCACGGTCACGGTGGTCTCGGCGTTCAGCTTCATTTCCACGCCTTTGCCGTACTTGATGGCGGCGCCGCTCTCGGCGAGGGTGCGCACGCGGTCGCCCTGGTTGAGGCACTTGTTGAGTTCACCGGCCTGCCAGGCTTCCTTGTCTTCCGCGTCCGCGGCCTGAAATTCCACGGTGCCCGCGATGCCCGCGAGGTACGCGTAGCAATCAGGCGGCGCGGCGGCCTCTTCCTCGGCCAGAACCGGGAGCGCGGCCAGGCACGCCATCACGGCCAGCAGCGCGAACAGTCTCATTGCCCTTGTCATGCGAAAAAACCTCCCTGTGCTGTGTCGGGCCGGAGCCTCACGGCTGTCACACCGCATGACGCTTTTCCGCCCCTCTGGATTGATCACCATAAATTAATAACACCTGCTCCATCCATGTGTCAAACGCGGCTTCGGCTTTCACAAAAACAAAAATCGTCTTGACGCGGCGCGCGGCCCTGTATCATCATTGAATGCAGACCCGAAGCGCATTTTCCCCCGGCAGGTTTTTAAGGCGCATGAAAGTTGATTACCTGAACCCGTTTCTGAACTCCATCGTTCAGATCGTACAGTCGCAGTTGTACGAAAATCCGCAGCGCGGGCGGATTTATCTGCGCACGGAATATCCGTACCGCGCCGGGGAAGTGGCGATCATCGTGGGCATCACCGGCGCGGTGCAGGGCCAGGTGGCGCTGTCCATGAGCCGGAGCGCGGCCCTTGCCGCAGCCGCGCGCATGATGATGGAAGACGCTCTGGACGATCTTGATGAGTACGCGCAGAGCGCTTTGTCCGAAATGGCGAACATGATCACGGCCAACGCCACCATCGCGCTGGCCGATGCGGGGTTTTCCTGCGACATCACGCCCCCGTCCTTGATCGTGGGCAGTGACATTCGAATCAGTCCCCGCGAAAGCATCAAAACAATCGTGATTCCCCTGGAATTGACCGTGGGCGCCATCGAGGTCAACCTGTCCCTTGAAGAAGCGCCCGCCGGCGCACAGGCCATGTCCCCGAATTGATGCGCGGCTTATTCATCTGTCCCGGACGGATGCACAACCCTCTGAATCGCCTCGAACATTTCTGACAGCAGGAAGGGTTTCTGGATGTAGGCTACAGCACCCTGCTCGAGCAGCGCGGCCGCCTTGCCTTTCTGGCTGTGCCCGGAACACAGGATTACGGTTGCGTCCGGCCGCAGTTCCTTGAGGGCGCGGAAAATCGCGGTCCCGTCCATGTCCGGAAGGATCATGTCCAGAATCACCGCGTCAACAAGCTCCATATTGGTTTTGAACGCTTCCAGGGCCTGCGGCCCCGAATGCGTGGCGATAACATCATAGCCTTCGCTTTCCAGGGCTTCCTCGATCATGCCGTTGAAGTCGGTATCGTCGTCAATCACGAGTATGGTGCCTTTGCCGAATCCGCGCGCCGCGGCGCATTGCGGATCCGCATCCGGCTCTTCACAAGGCGCCGCTTCCGGGAGAAACACGCGGAACATGGTCCCCTGTCCGGGCGCGCTCTGCACGGAAATGAACCCGTTGTGCTCATGCACGATGCCATGGGTCACGGACAGGCCCAGGCCCGTGCCTTTGCCCGGCTCCTTGGTTGTGAAGAACGGATCGAAGATTTTGCGCAGCGACGCATCGTCCATGCCGTGGCCCGAGTCCTTGATGGAAACCACGCAGTACGCGCCGGGCCGCGCGCAGGCTTCGTGCGCTTCGCCGGAGCCTACCGCCGCGCGCCCGGTTTCAATGTCAACGGCGCCGCCCTCGGGCATGGCTTCGCAGGCGTTGAGGCAGATGTTCAGCAGCGCCTGCAGGATCTGGTTCGTGTCCGCGTGGATGTGAAGATCTGGTTCGAGCGCGCGAGTTCTGATGGCTATGCCCCGTGAAATCGTTCCGCGCAGCATGTCCGTAAGATCCGCAATCACCGCATCGAGCGCCACGGTCCGGGTCTGGAGTTTTTCCTTGCGCGCGAAGGTGAGCAGCTTCATGGAAAGATCCCGTGCGCGCAGACCGGATTTGATGATGCGTTCGAGCCTTGCGTAATCCGGAGACTCGGGATGCTTGGACTTGAGCATCATTTCCGCAGTGCCGTTGATGGCCGCGATGATGTTGTTGAAGTCGTGAGCGATGCCCCCGGCGAGGGTGCCGATGGCTTCCATTTTTTGCGCCTGTTGAAGCTGCTGCTGGAGATTCTGCTTCTCGGCTTCCTCGCGTTTCCTTTGGGAGATGTCCCGCACGATTCCCGATGCGTTCCATTCTCCCTTGAGCCGGATCGGGGTCAGCGTGAGTTCGGCTGGGAATTCCTCACCGTTTTTTCTCACGGCGGCCAGCTCCACAGTTTTTCCGGTGAAAGAGCCTCGGCCCGTTTCGCGGAATGAGTCGAAAACACGCCTGAACGCCTGGCGTTGTTCCCCGGGCGCGATGAGATCGTGGAGGTCCCGGCCCGCGGCCTCGGACTCGGAATAGCCGAACATGGCTTCCGCGGCGTTGTTCCAGAACGATACGCAGCCGCGGGCGTCCATCAAGATGACCGCGTTGTGCGCGGACCGGCAGATGGCGGAGAATTTCTCTTCGCTTTCCCGCAACTGCTCTTCGGCGCGGACCCGCGCCAGGATATCTCCGACCTGATTGCCGATCGTCTCCAGAGCCTGGGACGCGATGCCGGGGATCTCATCGGAGGCGGCGGTGCCGATATTCATGCAGCCGATGACTTCGCCGTTGTGTTTGAACGGGATGACCGCGAGCGCCCTGTAAAATTCCGCGCCCGAGGCGGTCACGGCCCTGGGCATCGGGGTTTTGCCTTGGCAGAAATATATGGGTTCACCCTGCATCAGAACCTGCACGCGGGGCGAATCTTTGTCGAAATGGCTTACGGCTCTGACGAATTCATCCGGCAGCCCTTTGTGGCACAGCATATCTATGCCGCCATTCCGGTCCACCAGATAAATGCCTCCCAGCTCCATGCCGGCGGCGTCCATGGCCGCTTGCACGCAAATCTGCAGGGCTTCGGTGAGAGACGATGTCTTGCCCAGACGGCAGGATAGTTCATTCTGGATTTTCAGTATCTTTAAGGCGTGCTCACTCATGGCGCTGCTGCTTCCGTGTTTGCGTGAATGCAATGAGTATTTGACAAATTATAAGAAATCGCGTTGGAGTTCAATCTGTTTTCTGTAATAATCCCGAAGCGGGCTTTCACCTTGCAGGGAGTCCCTTCACCCCAGAAAACGCGGCGATGCTTCTAACCCCACTTCATGCCGATTTTGCGAATCATGCAGTAGTTCTCGCAGTAGAAAAAAGTGTTGCCCGTCGAGCGGCAGCCGCGGCACCGGATTTGCTTGGGCTTCACTTTGATATTCAGCATCTCGGACCATTCTTCGGCGGTTCGGATGCGCAGTTCCCGGTCATTGGACACAGTCGCCCGGAAAATGTCGCAATGCGAACAGTCGCGGCCGCAGAAGGCGATCAATTCATGATTGCTGCGAAGCGGAGCGGCTTTCCCTCGAGCGAAGAGCATGGCGCGCAACCTCAAATGCCGATGGCGATGATAACCAACTCATCTATATTACCACTATTATGTCTTGTGGGGCAGTGCGCGAAAAAATTTTTGTGCCGGCAAGCGGGCTATTCCAGATCCTTGATCATGCGGAACAGATATTCTCGGCCGTTGAGGTTGGTCGTGAGTTCGGAATCTATTTCGAAGCCGTGTTTTTCGTAGAAGCGCACGGCGCGGCGGTTGCCTTCCTTGACTTCGAGAACCAGTGCGTTTGCGCCGCGCGCGCGTGCGCGTTGCGCGGCGTCGAGCAGCAGGGCCGCGGCCGCACCTTTGCTCTGAAATTCAGGCCGGACCGCGATGTTGCTGATGAAAAATTCGCCCTCGTCCACCCGGCCCACGCCGGATGCGCCGGACAGAAATGCGGGCACCATGCCCAGGCGCTTGACCCGGATGCGACCCAGGAGAAGCAGGCCCGTGACAATGGTCTGTTCCTGTTTGAAGCGCCAATCGTATCCGAGCAGCATGCCCGCAATCCGTCCATTGGCCTCGGCGAACCGCGCGTGTTGAAAGCTGTAAAGATTGCCCCGCCGGCCGTACAGGTGCGCAATCATGTCGCGCGCGTCCTCGCCTAACAACAGCTCCCACTCGGGCGTGGACGCGATCAGAAATTCGTAGAACGCGGCCTCGTCCTGGGGCCGCGCGTCGCGAATGGTCACTGCAAGGGCATGTTCCATGGGAATATCTTAAAATCCGTGCAGTCCGTTTGCAAACGCATTCCGGCCGGGGTATGGTGAAAGGGCAGGGGAGGATTGAGTCATGAAAAGAACCGTGCTGCTGATTTTCTCGATGCTTCTGTGCGCGGCGTGCGCGCGCGCCGCGGACCTGTCTCATCCCAACAGGGCCGAAGCCGGAAAGCTGGATCCGGCCTCGTGCGCGGATGGGTTTTCATTTGCGGTAATGGGCGACAACCAGGGTAGCCGGAAAGTGTTCGATTTCCTGACGGGCCTGGTGCGCGAGATGAAGCCGGACTTCGCCGTGAGCGTGGGCGACATCACCTCCAACGGGTTCCCGTCCGAATATGAAATGTACCTGTCGCAAATCGCGGGCGCGGGAGTGCCCTGGTTCGCGGTTCCGGGCAACCACGAATACCGCAGCGCCGAGGGCCACACCTCGCTTGAGGGCCGCAAGCGTTTCGAGTCCATTTTCGGCAACTCGGATTTCCTGTTTGATCACTGCGGCTGGCGGTTCATCGGCCTGGATGTGGTGGCGTTCGACATGCTGAAAAACGAGCAGATCGCAAAACTGGAAAAGGCGCTCAAGGGGTTCGAGGGCCGCGCCGTGGTGTTCATGCACTATCCCCCGGCCGTGCTTCCCAACTGGGAGGAGGGCTACTGGAAAGCCAACGCGGACAAATTCCTGGCCCTGCTCGAACAATACCGCGTGCGCTACTTTTTTGCGGGCCACATCCACATCCACGACCGCCTGCGAATCGGCCCCACGGATTTCATCATCACCGGCGGCGCGGGCGGCGGCCTGGACAGGGACATCCCCGCGGAGCAGTACAACAGCCCGCGCGGCGGTGCGTTCTACCACTTCATGCTCGTGAAGGTGGACGGGGACAAGGCCACGGACATCCTGATCCGCCCGGACATTCCCCCGGACAAAATGGAAGACTGGGAGCGCTGAACGGCCGCGCGGCGGATCAATCGCCTTTGACGCGGTATGCCTGCTTCATGGGGTAATCCCCCTCGACCGCCACGCGGAACTGCCACTTGAAGTTGTGCTGGCTGACCTTGAGAAGGATCTCGTTCGGCCCCTTCTTGAGATGCGCTTTGACAATGTCCGTGGCGGTCTCCATGCCGCGCCATCCGGACCGGCTCAACACCTTTTCCCCGTTCACCCACATCTCGGACGCGTCGTCGCTGTTGAGGCGGAAGGTGGCGTCCTGCTCCTCTCTGGAAACGAGATAGGTGACGGCGTAGGCGATGGCGTTGTCGCGGTGCAGGTTGTAGTAATGCTCTTGGAGATCCACCACTCCGTCGGCCCCGGCCCTGGCTTTGCGCCACGCCACGCCCGTGGCGTTCTCCGCGCTGCTGGTTTTGTGCACGGCGTCGAAATCCACGCCGTCAAGTTCCGGCCCGAACTTGCTGTCCGGCAATTCGCCCCGGCCGTAGTCGAATGGGCCAACCACGGTCCATCTGTCCAGCCAGTGGTTGTGCGTGCTCATCACGCCAGACACGCTGAAGGGCTTGCCGTTGACGGTGAAGTCCGCCTGGATGATGTTCTGGAGGCGCATGCCGAACTCGGGCGGCGCCGGGGGCAGCTTGAAGTCCTGCGCGTCATAGCGGCCGGGCCGGTCCGCAATGTAGTCTTTGGACGCCAGGTCCTTGCGCGTGGCGCCGTACAGCTCCACCACCTTGAGCGTGAATTTGTTTCCGTCAAACAGGCCGGGCGCGGCGTAGAAGTACGCGCGTGGGAAGCTCTTGTAGTAATAGAGCGAGTCGTTTTTCTCGAATACGCCTGCGCCCGCGATGGCGAGCAGGGTGTCCAGGAACGGCCCGGAGGGGTACTCGTTGCTGTAGGAAACGGCTTCATTCTTGATGTTGCCGGGATCCGCGGCCTTTTCGCCGAGCAGGCCCTTGAGGCGGCGTTCCGCGGCCTTGCGTTTCAGCAACTCCGGATCCGCGTCCGCGGCCACGGCCAGAATTTCGTGCCCGTTGCGGATGTCCATGGCCGGAATGCGGATGCGGTTCATCATGGCCGTTTCGTCGTACTCGACTGCCGTGGCGGTTTCAAAATCGCCCCCGCCGCCGGGCAGCATGGTTTTTACGGTTGCGGACCGGGCTTTTTGCGTGAAGGGCAGCTCCACGATCACGGCGCGCTTCTGGGGCTGGCCCTGGAACGACCCTGCGGCCGGACCCACGCTCACCCGGATTTCATCGCCCTTGCGCCACGCCTTGAGCGCGGTCTCTGCGTACTCACCCTGGAGATACCGTGTGGTGACACCGTCGTCTTCATAAAGCGTGAATTCGCCCGTTGCGCCGTCCGCGGCCGGGAACACGCGCACCACAAGCTCGTCGAGCGGCGCCGTGGCCATGCGCTCACGGTACGGCTGCATGGGGATGGGAACCCCGGCGCGCGCGTAGAGTGGGAATTCGTCAATGGTTCCGGCCGCCAGCGCCTCGTCGCCGCCCTCGAATCGTTCGCCCGTGAACCAGTTCACCCAGCGGCCCTCGGGGAACCACACCACTTGCGCGCCCACGCGCTCCGGCCCTTTGCCTTCGCTCACAATCGGCGCGGCCAGAAGCGCGTCTCCGAAATAATACTGCTGCGGATTCACATAGGAACGGGCGTCTTCGGGATGCGCCATATACATGGCGCGGTTCATGGGCATGGAATCCCGAAAGCACTGCCGCGCCGTGGAGTAGATGTAAGGGAACAGCTCGGAGCGCAAGTGGAAGGCGGAGCGCATGGCGGTTTCGGCCCATGACTGGTACTTCCAGGGGCGGCGGTCCAGCTCGGGGTTGCGCGTGGAGTGCGAGCGCAGGGCCGCGGTGGTGGCGCCGAACTGGGTCCAGCGTACATAGGACTCGGGGATGCGCCTGCCCATGTGGCCGCCGATGTCGTGCGACCAGTAGAACACGCCCACATTGCCTGCGAGCGAAGTGAACGGCACCATGAACTGGAGCATGGCGAATTCCGTGGACGAGTCGCCGCTGAAGTGCACGGGATAGCGGTGGTCGCCGAATCCGGCGTAGCGGCTGAAGCTCTGCCCGCGCAGACCCGCACGCCCCGTGTGCGTGTAATAGTAATGGTTCAGAATGCGCAGGTTGGTGAGGCCCGGCACGCTGCGCGTGTACGGATACTGCTGCCAGTCCAGCCACCAGAAATCCACGCCCGCGGCTTCCTTGTCCATATGCGTGTGTTTGAACAGTGTGTCCAGATATTTCTTGCTGCCCGCGTCAAAAGGAACCGTTTGCCCCTTTGACGGATCCTCGCCCAGATCCTTCATGAACGCCGCGTACATGTCCTCGTGTTTTCCCACGCCGTCGGCCGGATGCACATTCAGGGTCGTGTGCAGTCCCTTTTCGTGGAACCACTGGAGCAGGTCCTCGGCGTCGGGCAGCAGCTTGCGGTTCCAGGACCAGCCCGTCCACCCGTCCTTGTGCCAGTCCATGTCCAGCACCATGACATCCAGGGGGAAATCGTGGTTGTGGTATTCGGCCACGATCTCGCGGTACTCCTTGCTGGTGTAGGGCCAGTAGCGGCTGTACCACACGCCCAGGGAGTATTTGCGGGGCAGGGGAACCGGGCCGCCGATCTTTGTCATGGCCTTCAGCCCGGCCCGATAGTCGTGCCCGTAGCCGAACAGATACCAGTCCGTGCCCGATCCCGCGGGCCGCTCCTGCACCCAGTCCTTTGTGAACAGGTGCATGTCCGAGTCATCGTGCAGAAACCAGCCGTCGCGGGACAAAAACCCTTGCCCCAGGTCCACGGGTTCACCCACGCCGTCCACGGTGCGGATGGTGCCGCCCAGGTTGCCCGTGTTCTCCATGCCGGGTTTCCACACCACCGCGGCGCCGCCGTCAAGCTTGATCTCCGCCGACAGGTTGTCCTCGCTGAACGGCTTCCCGTCGTCGTTGTGCGTGAGAAGGATTTTTCCGGTGTCAATCACAAGCGGGTTGCGCGCGCGGCCCAGGGCGAAGCCCGTGAACGCCGCGCTACGGTCCGCCGCGAACATGGACGGGGCGTCCACAAACGCGCCGGATTCCGAATACTCCATGCGGATCAACTCGGGCGCGATGATTGTAAACCGCGCCTTGCCGTGCACGATAATGTGATCCGCGTCCGCGCGCGCGCCCGCGCACGGCCACGCCACGGCCGCGGCCAGGGCC
>JAGUYV010000443.1 GCA_020061125.1 bacterium
CAGCGTCACCCTGCGCGCCTCTGCGGCCACGGGCGCCGAATCCGACGCCGTGGAACTCAAAATCCCGCGCCTGCCGTTCGGCACCCAGATCACGCAAACAGGGTTCCTGGAGCTGTCCGGCAAAAAGGCCTCCGGGGATCTGGACTTTACCCTGCCGCAGTCCGCCAAGCTCGCCAACGCATCCGTGCGCATCGAGGTCTCGCCCTCGCTCGCGGCGGGCGTGTTCTCGGCACTGGATTACCTGATCAGCTACCCCTACGGGTGCGTGGAGCAGACCATGAGTTCGTTCCTGCCCAATATCGTGGTGGCGCAGGCCATCAAAGGCACGGACCAGGCCAAACACAAGCGGTTCAAGAAACTGCCGGACATGGTGGCGCAGGGCCTGGACCGGCTGTACAAGCAGCAACACGGAGACGGCGGCTGGGGCTGGTGGGAGGATGACGAAACGCACCCGTTCATGACCGCGTATGTGGTGTACGGCCTGTCCCTGGCCAAAGAGGCGGGCTTCCCGGTGCGGGAGACCGTGTTCCAGAACGGCGTGATCTCGCTGCGCAAGCAGCTTGAGGAAAACAAAACCAGCGGTGGAGAGATAGATCTCACCACACGCCTGTACATGGCGTTTGCGCTGGCGTCCGCGGGCGACACCGAGGCCGAGCCGGCTGCGTCCCTGTTCCGTGAGTTGTTTGCAGGCAAGGCGGAAATCAACAACTACGGCCGCGCCCTGCTCGCGCTCACCCTGCACCGGCTGGGCCGGGAGAAGTCGGCCGCGGAAGTGGTCAAGGACATCAAGAAGCGCGCCGTCAAGGAAAACGGCCTCATCCGCTGGGAAGGCAAGCAGTGGCATTACAACTGGCAGGACGATGTGTACGAGACCACGGCCATGTGCATGCGTGCGCTGTCCGCGGTGACGCCGGATGCGCCGGAGATCACGCAGGCCGCGCGCTGGCTGGTGCGCAACCGCAAGGGCGGCGCGCACTGGCGCTCCACGCGCGACACCGCCATGGTGGTCTTCGCGCTCCTCGAATATGCGCAAGCGCGCGGCGAACTCAAGCCCAAGGCGTCCGCGTCCATATCCGTGAACGGAGGCAAGAGCAAAAAACACGACTTCGGCAAAAAGGACGCATTCTCGGAGCCGTGGTCCATGGAAATCAAGGGATCGGAACTGAAACGCAACAATACGGTTCGCGTGAAGCGCTCGGGCAAATCGCCCCTGTATGTGACGGTGACGCGTACCTATTACAAGGGCGATTCCCCTCTGCCTGCGTCGGATGCCGGGTTCTCGGTGCAGCGCTCATACAGCCTGCTCGAACCGCAGCAGTCCGGCGCCGAATGGATTTACATCAAGAAACCCGTGCCGGACGCGTTGCGGCCCGGAGACGAGCTTCTGGTCACGGTCAGGGTCAAGGGCGCGCGCACTTATGAATTTGTGATGGTAGAGGATTTTCTGCCGTCCGGGTTCGAGGCGGTGCGCGACACGCGCGGGTATGTGATTCCGGGCGACAGCTTCCGCGGGTTCAACTATAACGAGCCTTCATGGGGCAGCCGCGTGGAGTTCCGCGACAACCGCGTGGGCTTCTTCCGCACCTACTGGTGGAACGAAACCGAGACGCTTCAATACATCATCCGCGCAGAATTGCCCGGCCGGGTGAGCGCCATGCCCGCCGCGGCGCAGCTCATGTACTATCCCGAGGTGCGCGGCAATTCCGCGGAAGAGGCGTTCAATGTTATTGTGGATGCAGATGAGTAGCCAGCGCGCAGCGCGCGCCGTTTGCGATGCGTGAGCGCGGGGACGGCGTGGTGCGCGTCACTCCGCGCCCTGTTCCACGAGCAGGTCCCGGATGTCCTGTTCCACGGCCGCCGGGGCAAGATAGATTTCCCCGCGTGTGACATTCTCCACGAAGACTTTGTCCATGACCTGCTTGCCGATGGACAGCTCGATTACGGTGTCCCGGTCCGTGACGGCGTGCGCGTGGATGCGTCCCGGTGCTAGGCCCAGCTCCTGTTTTGTCTCGGGCAGGCTGTCCGGGGGGAACCAGTCCGTGAAGCGGGCGTCGAGCAGCGCGTCGAACAGGCCCGTGCCGATGTAATTGCAGTCCTGCGCGGCGGCGCCCTGCGATAGCGTCCACTGATCTTTTTCCTTGCGGCACTCGGCGCGTATGTCTCCGGCCTGAAGCGTGGCGCTCACGAAGCTCTCCTGGGGATCCAACGACACCAGCGACTTGTCAATGAGGCGCTGGGCGTCGAACACGGTGTCGAGATAATTTCTCGGGATGATATATACCGGCTTTTTGCCCACGACCTTGAGATAGTACCCGTTGGCCAGCTCGTTGAGCGCGCCGATGTGCACGATGTGCTGTTTCTTGTCCTTCATCACGGCCTTGACCTGGTAATGCGGATGCGCGAGGCCGTATTTATCGAGGTCTCCGGGGTTGTCCTCGACCTTGCGCTCGACCTGCAGTGCGGCGAAGTTGTAGAGGAAGGTGTCCACAGCGGCCTTGTCCGCGCGGGGCGGCCCCGGCTCGGCCACGGTCCAGGAGCCGTCCTTGGCGCGTTCGAGCGCCACGCGGGATGCCACGGGGATCACGGCCCCGCTCTGGTCGTTGAGAGCCTGTGCCGCGGCGTACTCCACGATCTCGAAGCGGTGCAGATCCTCCCTCACAAATTCCAGAACCGTGAAGAATTGATCGGGCGCGGGCGGCTCTTCTTTGTCTTTTTTGTTCAGCAGCACAAACGCGAGCAGGGCCGCGAACACGGCGACCGCGGCGATGGTGAACGCATATTTCTTCACAGGGATTGCCTCCAGCGCCAGACCAGGCCCCCGATGACCAGGATGCCCAGGGGAATCACGAAGGTGAAGAGCTTGAACACGGTCATGCGGCGCGTGTAGTCGTATGCGTCGGACAGCTCCGTGTTTTGCGCGGGCTTGGGCCGCAGGGCGATGATGTCCTCTTCGCCCGCGAGCCAGTTCACGCTGTTGAGCACGAACGCGGCGTTGTCCTCGCTGGCGTTCACGCGCGCGGTCTCCACATTGTCTTCAATAACCACGGCGGTGCGCAGGAAATCGTTTGTGGCGAACAGGCTGTTGCCCACCGCCAGGATACGGCCGCTTTTGCCGGCGGCGTCCACGGCCGCGGCCAGGGTGCGCTTGCTTTTGTTTTCATCGCATTCGAGTTGCTGATACGCGCCATAGTCCACAACCGCGCATTCGCTGGCCTGGTCCGAGGTGGCCATCAGGGGCGCGGTCTTGATTCCTTGGGGTGGCTTACCGGCGATGGTCACGGGCGCGGGATACAGCAGCTTCAGCGAGTTGTCGTCCGGGGAAAGCGTCTCCGTGACCGGGTGCGGGAGCACGGCCGGGCGCACCAGGAATCCGTCGGGATCCGCGCTGCGCGACTTGTCAATCACAACCTTTTCCGAGAGGGACAGCCCCCATTGCGAGAGCAGGTCCGCAGTGCCGGGCACGCCGCCGCTGTGCAGGAGCAGGAGCAGGCCGCCGCCGCGCGCCACGAACGCGTTCAGCGTGTCCCGCGCGCCGGATGTAATGGCCGCCTGCGGGCCAGCCATGATCGCCACCTTGCAGTCCTGCGGAATGGGCTTCCCGTCCGAGATGCGCGCCACATTGATGGCGTACGCCTCGGCTTCGAGCGCATCGGCCAGCTTGCTCAACCCGTCCGGTTTCGTGCTTGTAATGGAAAATTCGCCCTGGCCCTCGATGAAGCACACCATGGAATCCCTTTTCAGCGCCACGGCGATCACGGCGTTCAGAATGCCCTGTTCGCCTGTGAAACTCTCTTCACCGGTTTCGGGGTCGTACCGGAACAGGTCGCTCTTGGCCAGGATTTTGCGGCGGAATTCCGGGGACCCCGGGCTGCCCGCGGCCACGATCACGCCGTAGTCGCTCATGCCCATCTGGCGGAACACGCCGGGCCGCGTGAGCGGGTCCACAATCTCGTACTGGAAGAAATCCGACTGCCGGTTCAACTGCGCGAGCAGGTCTTTTATGCGCCGTTCCTCGGAGGAGCGGGCCGGGAAAAACGCCGTGGCCGTGACCGGTATTTTCTTTTTGGTCAGGGTTTTCATGAGATCGCGGGTTTCACGGGCCATGGTGTTGGTTTTGGTTTTGGTCACATCGTACTGCTGCGGATAGCGCAGGCTGATGATGTAGGCCAGAACCAGTATTCCGCCGAACGCCACGGTCAGCACGGTTGCGTTCAGTCCCATTTTGATTTTTCGCGTGGTCCCGTCCATGGCGCTCACCACCTTCTCGTTTCCAGGTTCCGCACGGTCAGGAACAGGAACAGGATGATCATGCCGAAGTAATAGATGAAGTGCGAGAGGTCGAGCAGGCCCCGGTCAAAATCCTGGAAGTGGGTGAACACTGCGAGGTGCTCGAACACGCTGCCCAGGGAAACGGTCTCGAAAATGTAGGACAACACATCCACGGCGATGAAGAACAGCAGGGCCACGAAGGTGATCACCGCGGCGATGAACTGGTTGCTGGTAAGCGACGACGCGAACACGCCGATGGCCACGAACTGCGCGCACAGCAGCAGCATGCCAAGGTAGCCCGTGGAAATCAGCATCCAGTCCGGCTTGCCGTACATGGCCGCGATCACCGCGTACTGGCCCGTGCACAGAAACAGGGCGATCACAAGGGTCATCACGGCCAGGAATTTGCCCGCCACGATCGAGGCCAGAGAGGCCGGAGAAGTGAGCAGCAGCTCGTGCGTGCCCCGGCTCATTTCCTCGGACATCGTGCGCATGGTGGCCATGGGGATGAAGAAGATCATGAGAATGGACATAGCCGAAAACACATCCCGCAGATCGCTGGTGTTCATGTCGTAAGTCACCAAGTAGGACAGCAGGAACAGGAACAGGGCCATGGACACATAGGCGATGGGGGATACGAACAGGGACAGGACTTCCTTTTTGTAGATGGCCAGGGTTTTCATGCGCTCGCCTCCTCACCGGGCGCGGAGTCCGCGGCCGTGAGCTTGAGGAAAATCTGTTCGAGGGTGGCCTGCTCGCGGTGCAGCCCGAGGAGTTTCCAGCCGTTGTCCACGCAGCAGTCGAAGATGCCCGCGCGCACATCGGCGCCCGGCTCGGCGTCAACGATGAGCGTTGCGCCGCTGCCGCCGGGCCATTCGATGGGCGACACCTTGCGCACGCCCTGGATGGCGGCGAAGCGCGCGGCCGCATCTTTGGCCGGACCGCTGATTTCGGCCTTGAGCGTGGCGCTGTCCTCGGCGTGGCGGCGCAGGCCGTCCTGGGTGTCAATGGCCACGACGCGGCCCTGCTTGAGAATCACCACGCGGTCGCATGTGGCGCTCACCTCGGGAAGGATGTGCGAGCTTAGCATGATGGTGTGCGCCCGGCCGAGTTTTTTGATGAGTTCGCGGATCTCGATGATCTGCTCGGGGTCCAGGCCCACGGTCGGCTCATCGAGGATGAGCACATCGGGGCGGTGGACCACGGCCTGGGCGATGCCCACGCGCTGGCGGTAGCCCCTGGAGATATTGGCGATGAGGCGTGCGGCCACATGAGCCAGGCCGGCCATGTCCATGGCCTCGTCCACGCGCGCGCGGCGGTCACGGCGCGGCACGCCCTTGAGTTCGGCCACGAACCGCAGGTACTGGCGCACCGTCATGTCCGGATACACCGGCGGTTGCTCGGGCAGATAGCCCACGCGGCGCTTGACCTGCATGGGGTCTTCGAACACATCGTAGCCCGACACGCGCACCGCGCCCCGGCTTGCGGGCAGAAACCCGGTGATGATGCGCATGAGCGTGGTTTTGCCCGCGGCGTTCGGCCCGAGCAGCCCGAGAATTTCTCCCTGCTTCAGGGTGAACGACACGCTGTCCACGGCTTTGATGTCGCCGTAAAATTTTGTGACACCGTCCACTTCGACCATAGGCTCACCTCCGGGCGCGCGGCGCGCCCGGCTAATATTCTAATGTCGTTGCGGATCCCTGTAAAATCAGAGGGCGCTGAACAGGGCCGGGAACAGCCCGGCCAGGCCGTGCAGCGCGGGCTGTTGCGCAAATGCGGGGTTTTGCGCCAGGACCGAAGGCCAGTGCGGGCCGGCAAATATTATGGGCACTTGCGTTTCTTCCGGCATGGAGGAGCCGTGGGAACCGCGCAGGCCGGGTTTCTGCAGTTCCACGCCGGGGGCGGCCAGCACGAAAATATCGCCGGAGCGCGGGTGGTCCAGGCCGAGCGCGCCCAGGTTCTCGCGGCGCAGCACGGTGGAGAACGCGCCGCTGTCCTGCAACGCATCCATGGCGCGGGGCAGGTCCGCGAGGTCTTGAAGGTATATATGCGCGGCGCGGTGCGATGCGGCGACATCCGCGCGCACGCCCCCGGCGCGCAGAACCGCTTCGGTGTTCACCGCGCGCTCCACCGCGTGCATGCCGTGGTCCGAGGTCACAAGCAGGTTCACGGGGCCGCGCACGGCTTTCTTCCAGGTGGCCACAAGCGCGTTGATGTGCAGATCCGCCTCGTGCAGGATTTGCATGTACTCCCGGCTCTCGGGTCCGAACCGCTCCCCGGCCACATCCACGGACAAAAAGTTCACCACAATCAGATCGGGCTGCACCTGGGAGATGACATCCAGAACCTTGTCCGCGGCGCGCACATCGCGCTCCAGAGCGTTGAGGCTGAAGTAGGGGGCCATGGGGCTTGCGAACACGGCGCCGCGGGTCACCGGCTCGGCCACGCTCGCGCCGCGCACGCCAAGGGGCGCGAGCATCTC